>SCVT01000265.1 GCA_004296815.1 Reyranella sp.
GCCATCGCGCGCCATCCCGCCTACCGCTGGTTCGTCGTCGGCACGGTCTGCATCGGCGCCTGCATGGGCCAGATCGACGCCAGCATGACCCAGGTGCTGCTGCCGCGCCTCGAGGTCGAGTTCGGTGCGCGCCTCAGCAGCGTGAGCTGGGTGGCCGTCGGCTACCTGCTGGCCATGGCCTCGTTCGCACCGGTCTTCGGACGGCTCGCGGACATGTTCGGCCGCAAGCTCCTCTACACGGCGGGCTTCGTTCTGTTCATCGCGGGCTCGGCGCTCTGCGGCTTCGCGCCCGACCTGCCGTGGCTCGTCTTCTTCCGCGTGCTGCAGGCGATCGGCGGTGCGCTGATCACCGCCAACAGCGTCGCCATCGTCGTCACGGCGATGGGGCCGGCGGAGCGCGGCCGCGGGCTGGGGCTGCAATCGGCGGCGCAGGCGATCGGGCTGGGCGCCGGCCCTGCGATCGGCGGCCTGATCCTCGACACGCTGGGCTGGCAATGGGCCTTCTGGATCAACGTGCCGCTCGGCATCGCGGGCGCGATCCTGGGCTGGTTCATCCTGCCGCGCACCGGCCGGCAGCCCGAGGGCGAGCGCTTCGACTGGCGCGGCGCGTTGCTGATCGCGCCAGCGCTGACGGCGTTCGTCGCCGTGCTGAACGAGGTCCATGCGCTGGGCCCGACCTCGCCGATCCTGATCGCCTGCCTGTTGATCGGCATCGCCTGCGCGTTCCTGTTCGTGCGCGCCGAGCGGCGTGCCGCCTCGCCGCTGCTCGATCTCGAGCTGCTGGCCAAGCCCGCCTTTCTGCTGGGCAACGCGGCGAACTTCGTCTCCTACGCCTGCCTGTTCGGCGTGTTCTTCCTCATCCCCTTCTCGCTGGTCCGCACCTATCACGAGACCGCGCTGGCGGCGGGCCTCAGGCTCTCGATCCTGCCGGTGATGCTGGGCCTGCTCGCGCCGGTGGGCGGCATGCTCTCCGACCGGCTGGGCCCGCGCCTGCCCACCAGCGCCGGCATGCTGATCTGCATCGCGGGCCTGGTGCTCCTCTACGTCTTCCTCGACGGCACCGCGTCCAACCTCTGGCTGGTCACCCTGGCGCTGGGCGTCATCGGCGTCGGCCAGGGCCTGTTCGTCTCGCCCAACACCAGCGCCATCATGGCGGCCGCGCCCGCCACGGAGACCGGCCAGGCGGGCAGCGTTCTGAACGTGGTCCGCATGCTGGGCGTCAGCATGGGCATCGCCGGCGCCTCGACCCTGCTGGTCTTCAGCCTCGGCCGCAGCAGCGGCAGCACCTTGGGCCTTCCGGCCGACACGCTGGTCGCGGCCGGCCGCGACGTCATCGTGATGCTGATCTGCCTCGCCGCGATCGCCGCCGCGATCTCGCTGGTGCGGCCGCGCACGACCGCCGGCGGCGCTAGCGCAGGTACCTAGCGAAAAACGCCTTGGTGCGCGCCTCGGCGTCGGGCGCACCCACGCTGTCGTAGACGAGCCGGTGCTGCTTGCCCGCGGCGCCGGGCACCGTACGGTCGGGCTGCTTGTTGTCGAAGCTGTGATAGGCGTTGGGATAGTAGACCGCGTCGACCAGCCCGCCGCGCTTCTGGCCGGAAACCATGTTCCGGCAGCGGTCGGCCGGGGTCCAGTCGTCCTTGTCGCCGGCAAGCAGCAGCAGCGGCACGTCGATGCCGGTGTCGAGCTGCGGGTTGCAGCCGGGATAGTAGGCGACGGCCGCCGCGAGGCCGCGCTTGTTGAGCGCGAAGACCTGCTGCGAGGAGCGGATCGCCGTCGAGCCGCCGTGGCTGTGGCCGATGATGCCGACCTTGCCCTTCATCACGTCGGGGCGCGTCGCGAGATAGTCGAGGGCACCCGCGACATCGGCCACGCGCATGTTGGGCGTCACCGTGCCCGGTGTCGTGCAGACCGCCTTGGTGCCGCGCGGGCCGAAGGAATCGGGAGCCAGCACGAGGTAGCCCCAGCTCACCAGCAGCTTCGCCCACACCTCGGTGTGCGCGCTGACGCCGGAACAGGAATGCGCGAGGATGATCGCGGCGAACGGTCCATTGCCCGAGGGCTTGTAGACCCAGCCCTTGACCTCGGTGCCGCCCTGGCTGCTGCCCACCGTGACGCTCGGGAAGCTGACGGACTGGCCGAAGGCCGGGCCGACGCCCAGGAGGACGAACGCAATCGCGATCAGGCGGAGCATGCCCGATACTAGGCATGACGCTGGAGGGAATGCACCATGATCAAGACCATCGGACTGCTCGGCCGCAAGGACGGCTGGACGCACGAGCAGTTCATGACGCACTGGACCCAGGTCCACGCCCCGCTCGCCCATGCCGTGCCGGGGCTCCGGCGCTACGTGCAGAACCACATCGCGGGCGAGCGCACGCGATCCGACATCGAGGCCCTCGACCTGGCGATCGACGGCATCGCCGAGCTGTGGTTCGACGACCGCACGGCTTACGAGCGCGCGCTCGCCAGTGCCGAGATGAAGGCACTGCACGACGACGGCGCGCGCTTCATCGGCCGCATCCGGAGCTATGTCGTCGAGGAGAAGACGGTCGTCGGCTGAGCGCCGGCCACCCCTTTACTCAGGGACGATGCCGGCCTGCTTGGCGATCTCGCTCCAGGTCACGAGCTCCTTGCTGACGCGCTTGGCGAACGAGTCCGGCGCCTCGCCGCCCGGCAGGCTGGCGAGGTCGCGGATCTTGGCCTGCATCTCGGCCTCGGCCAGCACCGCCACCACGTCCTCGCGCAGCTTCTGGGCGATCTGCGGCGGCATCTTGCCCGGGCCGAACAGCGAGAACCACGCCGACTGGTCGACCGGCACGCCGGCCTCGGTCATGGTCGGGATGTCCTCGAGGCCCGGCAGGCGCTTGGCGCTGCTGACGGTCAGCATGCGCAGCGTGCCGTTGCGATGATGCGACATCACGGTGAGCGGGCTGGTCAGACCGACCGGGATGTGGCCGCCGACCAGCTCCTGCA
>SCVT01000266.1 GCA_004296815.1 Reyranella sp.
GTCGCGCAGCGCGCCACGGCCGCTGCGATATTGGAGTGGCGGTAGGGCCCGACGCGCAGCGACGTGACAAAGTCGACCTCCTTCTCGACCGTGTAGATCAGGCGCCCGGTCTTGGGGTCGGCGATCAGGAAGTCGAAGAAGCCAACCGTCGTGGCCGCAGCCCGCATCAGCGGATGGTAGGTCGCGTGCAGCTTGCTGTAGGTGCTGCCATCGCCGGGATCGTCGACCAGCTTGCGCCGGTCGGCAGGATGCGGGTTGGTGACGATGTAGTGGTACTGCAGGTAATCCGCGGCGGCGCTGGTCGGGACGTAGTCGTTGAGATCGGGCTCCTTGCCGAGCACGCGCCGCATCTCCGGCATGAAATTCGAGAGATACCAGTCGTGGACCTTGCGCTGCAGCTCCGGCGGCGCGTCGGGCCGCTCGAGCTCGGCCACGGCCGCGCGGAAGTCGCGGGTGGCATCGACGACCATCTTCGAGGTCGCGAGCAGCCTCAGCTCGGCGTGGATGGTGCGGAAATAGGTCTCGATCTGGCGCGCCTTGTTCTGACGCGCCGTCGTGAGCTGGTGGAAGATCGCCTGTTCCAGCGCGTCACGGGCGCGGACGTAACCCAGCACGCCGGTGATCAGCACCGCGACTGCGCCCAACAGGATGAGGACGGCGAACAGCTTCGCCGCCAGCCCCCACCGGACCGGGCGCGACTCGCTCGCGGCGCTGGCCATGGCGATGGCCTAGCCTTTCTTCGCCCCGTAGGTGCCGCCGGAGTTGATGGCGCGGATCTCAGCGGCGGTCTTGGCCTTGCGCATCTTCTCGAGCTTCTCGGCCTCGTCGGCCAGCATCGCCTGGGCGTTCTTCAGGACCGCGCGCGCGTGCTGGGCCGGGAACTTCACCGCGCCGTTCTCGTCCATGTGGATCAGCTCGCCCGGCGCCACGTCCATGCCGCCGACCGAGACCGGCGCGTTGACCGACTGCACGGCCATCTCGCCGTGACCGGCGGTGACGCCGCCCAGCAGCATCTGGAACTTCATGCGGCGGATCGCGTCGACGTCGCGCGACGGGCCGTTCGACAGCAGGCCGACGCAGCCCACGGCCTGCATCGAGGTCGTCATCATCTCGCCCGCGAGGCCCGCCTTGTTGTGCAGCTCGGGCGGCCACTTCTGCTGGATCACCAGGATGGTCGGCTTCTTCATCGCGTCGAGCGCATCGACCACGTCCATGAAGTTGAGACGGCCGGCATAGTTGGGGTCGGGCAGCCCGTACACGCAGGTCACGGCGTAGCCGATGATCGCGCCCATCTCCGGATACATGCAGCGGATCGACGTGTCGGTGTACCAGTTCTCGGTCCACGGATTGTAGAGGCCGAGGCAGAGCGGATTCTTCGGATAGGTCGCGACGACGTTGGTGATGGTCGGCGTGTCGATCTTGCGCAGCTCGGCGAAGAGCTGGTCGTCGGAAATCTCGGTCATGACAGGCGTTTCCCTACTCGTGAACTCTGGCGGCCATCATGGCACGAAACCCGGGCGAAGGTTACGCCCGGCGCCTCTTCCACCAGTCCGCCAGCTCGCCCACCACGCCCTTGCGGAAGGCCAGCACGATGACCACGAAGATGGCGCCCTGGATCACCAGCACGAACTCGCCGGCCGAAGCGAGATAGTTCTGCATGGCGACGATGATGAACGCGCCGACGACCGGGCCGATGATGGTGCCGAGCCCGCCGACCAGCGCCATCAGCACGACCTCGCCCGAGGTCGATGCCGCCACGTCGGTCAGCGTCGCGAACTGTTGCACCATCGCCTTGGTGGCGCCGGCAAGGCCCGCCAGCGCCGCCGACAGCACGAAGGCCAGCAGCTTGTAGCGGTCGGCCTCGTAGCCCAGCGACTGGGCGCGCTGCTCGTTGTCGCGGATCGCCTTCAGGATCTGGCCGAACGGCGAATGGATGAAGCGGTAGATCGAGCCGTAGCCGAACAGGAAGATCGCCAGCACGATGTAGTAGAGGATGAAGTCGTTGTTGGTCGGCAACAGCCCACCCAGCAGCGCCTTGCGCGGGATGCCCTGCAACCCGTCCTCGCCACCGGTGAACGGCGCCTGGATGCAGAAGAAGAAGACCATCTGCGCAAAGGCGAGCGTGATCATCGCGAAGTAGATGCCCTGGCGGCGGATCGCCAGCGCACCGGTGACAAGGCCGAGCAGCGCCGCGCCCGCGACGCCGGCCAGCAGGCCGGCTTCAGGCGCCATGTCCCATGCCTTCACGACATGGC
>SCVT01000267.1 GCA_004296815.1 Reyranella sp.
GACGTTGTTGGAGCTGTAGGTGAGCTGCTTCTGCTTGCCGGCCGCGATCAGCTCCTCGATCGACTTGAGCGGGCCGTCGGCGCGCGCGCCGACACCGTACCGCAGCGCCGCCACCTGGCCGATGATGTCGAACGCCTTCCACGGCTCGTAGGCGACGTTCATCATGTTCGGGACCGCGATGTGGCTGGAGATCGCAACCAGGCCGATCGTGTGGCCGTCCGGCGCCGACTGCGCGAGCGTCGTCGGGCCGAGCGCGCCGGCGCCGCCCACCACGTTCTTCACGATCACGGTCGCGCTCAGCCGCTTCTCCAGCGCCTGCGCGATGATGCGCGCGGTGAGGTCGGTCGCTGCGCCGGGTGCGTTGGGATTGATCAGCGAGATCTCGCGGGCCGGCCACTTGCTGGTCTGGCCGAGCGCGGGCGCGGCAATCGAAGCCGCGGCCAGGGCAGTGCTGCCGCGCAGCACGTTTCTGCGATTCATCATGTTTGCCTCCCTATTTCGGGCGCACTGTGTGTGCGGCGCGCACAGGGTTCAAGGCATCAGTACCGGTACGCGAACCGATGCGCCCTCAGGACGCTGCGCGGACCTCGGCCGAGCGGTCCCAGATGTTGGGCTGCTCCTTGTTGGTGTAGCCCGACACGAACAGGTTGGGCTGGCCGGACTTGGCGTCGAACGTGTGCCGGCGCACCGCGCCGATGTTGCCGCCGTAGACGTGGATGCTGATCGAGCCCTGATCGTCGAGGGCGTTGGTCACCTGGTGGATGTCGCCGTCGGGATTACGCGGCGCCGGCACCAGCGCCTCGACGTCGCCGGGCTCCAGCCTGTTCAGCTTGCCCGGCACCAGCACGCCGGTCTCGGGATGGCGCGTGAAGGCGAGCGAGGTCTCCGAGCCGCGCAGCATGCCGACCAGGCCCCACATCTGATGGTCGTGCACCGGCGTGTTGGCGCGCGGCGCCCAGACGAAGCTCACGACGCAGAAGCGCTCGAACGGATCGCACCACAGGAGATTCTGCGCATAGCCGTGCGCCGGCACCTTCGCCGCCTGCTCGGGCAGCCAGTCGTCGTGCCTCACCAGTTCGCCCAGCAGCTTGGCGCCGACCTCGACGATCGCCGCCTCGTCCTTGTCCTGCCACGCGCCGCCCGTCAGGGACGTCATGTCTCCGATGAAGCGGCGCAGGCGGTCGATGGTCATGGGGCGGCCTTTCGCGAGAGGGCTTGCCCGAATACTAGCTCAGTATCCGCCCCCAGCGCCGGTGGATCACGTCGCTTGGAGAGATCGGTGGCCGAAATCCGCACCGGGCTGCCGAAGGTCCTGGTCTTCACCCCGGACGGCAGTTCCATCTCCTCGACCCAGCCCATGTGCCGGACCTGCGGGTCGGCGAGGATCTGGCTGTAGCTGTTGATGCGGCCGTGCGGCACGCCGGCCTTCTCGAAAGCAGCCAACCAATGGTCGACGCCCTGCTTGGCGAACTCGACCTCGAGCAGGTCCTTCAGCGCCACCTGGTTGGCGGCGCGCGACTGCGTCGTGGCGAAGCGCTCGTCAGCCAGCAGGTCGGACCGGCCGACCACCTCGGTCACCGACTGCCAGAGCTTGTTGTTGCCGGCGGCGATGACGAAGTGGCCGTCAGCCGCCTTGAAGGCCTGGTAGGGCGCGTTGCGCGGATGCGCCGAGCCCAGCTTCTTCGGATCGTTGCCCGTGCCGAAGAACTCGCTGGTCTGGAGTGCGGCCATGCCGAGGCTGCAGCCCAGCATCGAGGCATCGATGTGCGCGCCCTGCCCGCCGCCCGCGACGCGGCGCAGCACCGAGACGATGGTGAAGGCGGCGTAAAGGCCGGTGCCGACATCGGAGACCGGCACGCCGCACTTCACCGGTGCGCCGTCGGGCTCGCCGGTCACGCTCATGATGCCGCTCATCGCCTGCACCGTGACGTCGAAACCGCCCTCGCCCGAGCGCGGCCCGCTCTGGCCGAAGGCCGAGATCGAGCAGTAGACGAGGCCGGGCTTCTCCGCGCGAAAGGACTCGTAGCCGAGCCCCAGGCGATCCATCACGCCCGGCCGGTTGTTCTCCAGCACCACGTCGGCCGACAGGACGAGCTTGCGGGCCGCCGCCTTGTGCTCGGGGTTCTTGAGGTCGAGCACGACCGAGCGCTTGTTGCGGTTGATCGAGGCGAAGTTCTCGCTGTAGCCGTCACTGATCGGCGGCCACTGGCGCATCATGTCGCCGTCGGGCGGTTCCACCTTGATGACCTCGGCGCCGAGATCGGCCAGCAGCATGCCGCAATAAGGACCTGCCAGAACCTGGCAGAACTCGACAACTCTCACACCCGACAACGGCAACATGTCTATTCTCTAGCGACGTCCATCCTGCGGCGAGTAGCGCGGCCATTCATGCGCCGCGATCTGGTCGAGCGACGGCGTCTGCTGGCCGAGACGGATCTGGTACATCCAGTAGTTGGCGAGCACACGCTGCACGAAGTCGCGCGTCTCGTGGAGCGGGATCGAGGCGATATAGAGCAACGGGTCCTGGCTGGCGTTCAGCGAATTGTCCCAGCGCATGACGTTACCCGGCCCGCCATTGTAGCCGGCGGTCGTGCGCACGAGGTTGCCGTCGGTCTCGCTGAGCAGCATCGAGATGTAGGCCTGGCCCAGCGCGACGTTGGTCGACGGATCCCACGGATCCGCACCCGCGGTCTCCGGTGCGTAGCGTGTCGACACGACACGCGCGGTCGCCGGCATGAGCTGCATCAGGCCCATCGCGCCGACACGCGAGCGCGCCTTGGGGCTGAACGCCGACTCCTGGCGCATGAAGGCGTAGATCAGGGGGCGATCGACGCTGAAGCCGCCGGTCGGCTGCCACGGCGGGATCGGATACATCGCGCCGTCGTAGCCCTTGATGACGTGGCGCTGGTCCCAGTTGGCATTGCCGACGCGGGCCGCGAGGCCCGGCTGCTCGGCCTTGAGCGACAGCGACATCACCGCCTCGATGAAGCGCGGATCGGCGTCGATCGCCGCGGCATAGAGCTCGCGCGAGGCCGCCGTCGTGGCGCCGAGCTGCAAGAGCCCCAGCGCGCGCCGGCTGGCGCTGTTGTCGCGCAGCATGTCGACGCGGCGACGATCGAGCGGCGGCACATCGAAGTCGGGCTGGATCTGCATGCCCAGCGCCTTCTGCGCCACGAGCCCGTAGAAGGTGCGTCCGTGCAGCGCCGCGCGCTTGAGATAGGGCGCGTACTTCTGCGGGTTGCCGGCGAGCAGGTTGGCGCGTGCGGCCCAGAAGGA
>SCVT01000268.1 GCA_004296815.1 Reyranella sp.
TCTGGTCGCGCAACCTCGGCCATCTTTTCGTGAGCCCGATCCGCTCGTGGGAGCTGGCCGCCGGCATCGTGGTCGTGGCGCTGCTGCGCACCTTGCTGGGTATGGTCCCGGTGTCGCTGCTGGCGTGGGTGTTCTTCGGCTACAACATCTACTCGCTCGGCCTGCCGCTGATCGCCTTCTTCTTCATCCTGCAGATGTTCTCCTGGTCGATCGGGCTCGCCATGTCGGGGCTGGTGATGCGCGTCGGCCAGAGCGCGGAGAGCTTCGCCTGGGCGGCCGTCTTCATCCTGATGCCGGTGAGCGGCGTCTACTATCCGGTGTCGGTGCTGCCGGGCTGGCTGCAGGGCATCGCCTGGGCGCTGCCGACCTCCTACATCTTCGAGGGCATGCGGGCGATCCTGACCGAGAAGGCGGTGCACTGGAACCTGATGGCGGTCGCCTTCGGCCTCGCCATTGTCTATCTGGTTATCGGGTTCCAGGTGTTCCAGTGGTTCTACCGGTCATCGCGCCGGGCGGGCTCGCTGCTGGGCCAGGGAGAGTAGAGATGAAGCAAGTGATGATTGCCGTCTTGAGTGCGCTTGCCGCCGCAGCCTGCACCACCACGTCCGACTCCAACAAGGCGCCGAAGCCTGCCTGGTCGTCGATCTACACCGTGCCGTTCGACTCGATGGTCATGTGCCTGTCGCAGCCGGCGGGCGAAGGGTTCGTCGTGAACCTGCAGCCGGGCTCGCCACCGGGCCAGGCCTCGGTGCTGTTCGTGCCGCGCGCCGCGCCGCAGGCGGAGTCGCGCTACAACGTGCGCAACCTGCCGGACGGCACGATCCAGGTCGACTGGGTGCGCATCGGCACGGTGGGCGGGCTGGATTGGCTCGATACCCAAGCTCGCCAGCGCGCCAACCGCTGCGGCGGCATCAGCTAGCGATCAGCGCGCCGTCAGCACGGCCTGGCAGGCCGCCGGCAGCTTGGGCCGGTAGGGCTTGGGCGGTGTCGTGGGCGGCACGAGCGGTGCCTTGCGGAACCACGACTCCAGCGCCTCGCCGCAGCCGTCGTCCTCGGCGTAGGCCGCCTGCGGCGTGCATTGCGGATTGCCGGGCGGGCAATGGAGCCGCACGTGGAAGTGCTCGTCGTGGCCGTACCAGGGCACGAGCTTGCGCAGCCAGCTGCGGTCGCCGCTCGCGGTGTTGCAGATGCGCTGCTTGATCCACTTGTTCACGAACATGCGGTCGACACCGGGCATGGTCGCCGCGGTGCGCAGCAGCGCCACGTGCTGGTCGGCGAACACCGTGTCCTCGATGCCGCCGTCGTCGCCGCGCACCAGCGAGCGCAGCCGCGGGCTCTCGCGGTCGGGCGCGGCGCGCGGCGCGCCGGGCTGGCGCTCGAACCAGATGTCGACGTCGAGGCCGACCTGATGGCTGGCATGGCCGAAGCTCATCGGTCCGCCGCGCGGCTGGCCGATGTCGCCGATATAGAGGTGGCTCTGGCCCGCCGCGCGCACGCGCTCGGCGAGCGTGCGGATGTAGGCGAGGGTGACGGGGTGGCCCCAGTAGCGGTTGCGGCTGACGCGGATCGCCTCGTAGCCCGGCCCCTCGAGCGGCAGCGCCTGGGCGCCCTGGATGCAGCCCGCGGTGTAGAAGCCGATGACCTGCGTGGGGCCGGGGGCGGGGCCCGCGACCTGTCCCCATTCCTGCGCCCGGACCGTCCCGGTCGAGAGCAACAGCACGAGCAGCGGAACCACGAGACGCATCATCTTGTTGGCAGGATAGTCGGTCGCTAAGACTTTGCCCATGGCCGGTTATGAATTCCTGAAGCTGGAGCGCCGCGGCGCCGTCGCGTGGCTGACGCTCGACCGGGCGCAGCGGCGCAACGCGCTGACGCACGGCATGATGCTGGAGCTCGAGGACGCGTTCGGTCGCGTGCGAGGGGACGCAGATTGCCGCGTGCTTGTGCTGCGCGGTGCCGGCGGGCACTTTTGCGCCGGCGGCGACCTCGACGCGATGGCCGCGATGCCGCCGAAGCCCTCGAACGGCGCGCACGATCCGCTGGTGCCGGCCTATCGCCAGTTCGGCAACGCGCTGCTGGCGCTCGACGCACTGCCGCAGGCCACGATCTCCGTGGTCGAAGGTTCGGCCGTGGGCGCGGGCTTCGGGATGGCGTGCTGCTCGGACGTCGTGATCCTGCACGCGAGTGCGCGCTTCGGCGTGCCGGAACCCAAGGTGGGCTTCATTCCCTCGCAGATCATCCCGTTCCTGGTGCGGCGGCTGGGCGAGGGGCCGGTGCGCGACCTCGCCATCACCGGCCGCGTGATCGACGCCGCCGAAGCGCATCGGCTGGGCGTCGGCCGCTATCTCTGCGCAACGGCGGAGGAGGTCGAGGCGACGCTGGGCGGCCTGCTCGACGACATATTGAAGATGGAGCCCCAGGCGCTCGCGGTGGCCAAGCGGCTGGTGCTCTCCTGCGCGACCAGCGACGATCGCGCCGTGCTGGACGATGCCGCCGAGAGCCTGGTCGGGCTGCTGCGCTCGCCGCAGGCGGCCGAGGGCATCCGGCATTTCATGGCAAAGACCAACCCCTCCTGGGTGAAGGACCGAACATGAGGAACTACCGCCACATCGAGGTGAGGCCGATCGCCGGCGCGCTGGGCGCGGAGATCCACGGGGTCGACATGTCGCGCGACCTCGACGCCGAGGTGGTGGCCGAGATGCGGCACGCCTTCCTCGACCATCTCGTGATCTTCCTGCGCGACCAGACGGCGACGCCGCTGCAGCAGCTCGCCTTCGCGCGGAAGTTCGGCGAGCCGATCGAGTATCCGATGCTGAAGGGCCTGCCCGAGTCGCAGATGATCACGCCGGTGGTGAAGCTCGAGCACGAGCGCAACAATTTCGGCGGCATCTGGCATTCCGACACGACCTATCTCGGCGAGCCGCCGATGGGCAGCATGCTGCTGGCGCGCGAGGTGCCGCCCTATGGCGGCGACACGATGTTCGCCAACCAGTACCTCGCCTACGAGGCGCTGTCGGACGGGCTGAAGGCCGTGCTCGACACGCTGGTGGGGGTGAGCTCCTCGGCCAAGGCCGACGTGACGCGCACGCGCGAGGATCGCGTGAAGGCCGCCGGCGAGGAGGTCAAGGTGATGACCGCCGAGCATCCGATCGTGCGCACCCATCCCGAGACCGGTCGCAAGGCGCTTTACACGTCCGACGCCCACACTGCGTATATCAAGGGCTGGACCGAGAAGGAGAGCCTGCCCTTGCTGCGATTCCTGTGGGAGCACCAGACCCGCCCCGAGTTCACCTGCCGCTTCCAGTGGCAGGCGGGCTCGCTCGCTTTCTGGGATAATCGCTGCGCCATGCACAATCCGATCAACGACTATCACGGCTTCCGTCGGGTCATGCACCGCATCACGCTGGCCGGCGACAGACCGCGCTAGGAGCAGACCATGTCCGACTGGGGTGGCTTGCTCGCCGTGTTCTTTCTCGTCGCCGCCAACGGCTTCTTCGTGGCCGCCGAGTTCTCGATGGTGGCGGTGCGCCGCAGCCGCGTCGTCGAGCTGGCGGCGGCCGGCCGCATGAACGCCAAGGCGCTGGATCGCGCGCTCGGCAGCCTCGACGCCCATCTCGCGGCGACCCAGCTCGGCATCACCATCTCCTCGCTGGCGCTCGGCTGGATCGGCGAGCCCGCGATCGCCCACCTGGTCGAGCGGCCGCTCGAGCGCTGGGTCGGCCCGGTGGCGGGCATCAGCTCCTACGCCATCGCCGTCGCGATCTCCTTCGTCGTCATCACCGCGCTGCACATCGTGCTGGGCGAGCTCGCGCCCAAGAGCCTGGCGCTGCAGCGGAGCGAGAGCACGGCGCTGTGGGTGGTGCGCCCGCTCGGCCTGTTCCTGTGGCTGCTGCGGCCGGCGATCCTGGTGCTGAACGGGCTGGGCAACCTGGTGCTGCGCCTGTGCGGGCTGCGGCCCGGGACGGGCGAGGAATCGCTGCATTCGCCCGGCGAGCTCAAGCTGCTGGTCGCCGCCAGCCAGGATGCGGGACTTCTGCAGGACGCCCAGGAGCGGATCGTCGTGCGCACACTCGACATCGGCAACCGGCGGATCGCCGACATCATGACGCCGCGCACCGAGGTCGACTGGATCGATCTCGACGACGATCGCGACGCCATCGCAGCCACGATCCGCGACAGCCGCTTCGACCAGCTCCTGGTGGCCCGCGGCAGCATCGACGACGTGCAGGGCATGGTCGCCGTGAAGGACCTGCTGGACCAGGTCCTGGCCGGCCGGCCGATCGACCCGGCGTCGGTCATGACCAAGCCCATGCTGCTGCACGAGGCGATGCCGCTGTTCCGCGGGCTGGAGCAGTTCCGCCAGACACCCACAAGGCTGGCGATCGTGGTCGACGAGTATGGCGGCCTCGAAGGTGTCGTGACGCCGTCCGACCTGCTGCAGGCCATCGCCGGCGACCTGCCGGAGTCGGCCGGCGGCAAGCCGGAGATCGTCGAGCGGCAGGACGGCTCGCTGCTGATCGACGGCACGACACCGGCGCATGCCGTGTTCGACCGGCTGGGCTTCCGGGAGCGGCCGGTCCACACCCGCTTCCACACCGCCGCCGGCTTCGCGCTCAGCGAGCTCGGCCACCTGCCGGTGGCGGGGGAGCGGTTCGCCTACGAGGGCTGGCACTTCGAGGTCGTCGACATGGACGGAAGGCGCATCGACAAGTTGCTGGCTCGCCGGGAAGCCTGGCCACTGGAGGGTTGAGGCCGGGCGCGGATTCGCGCCAAAATGGAACGAACGGCGCTTGTTCCACTGCCGTTCCGCTGGCAATGGTCTGCCGGCAAACAGAGCGGCCATAGAAAGATTACGTGCCCGGACGCGCTATCGACGCAGAAAGCCAGAGGCTTGCGGCCTTCGCGCGCATCGGCTCGGACTGGCTTTGGGAAACCGACGCCGAGGGCCGGTTCAGCTACTTCTCCGTCGAGGTGACGCGCGGCGGCATCGATCTCGGCAATCGGATCGGCATGACGCGCGGCGACGTCGCCGTGGCCGA
>SCVT01000269.1 GCA_004296815.1 Reyranella sp.
TGCACGGCATCGACACGCACGGCATCTCGATGGTGCCGCCCTACGACGAGCGCCGGCGCAACGCCAAGCTCGACGTGCGTGCCGAGCCCCGGATCGTGAAGGAGACGCCGGTGTCGGTGCTGATCGACGGCAGCGGCGGCCTCGGCCATCCCAACGGACGGCGCGCCATGGAGATCGCGGTCGAGAAGGCCAGGAAGACCGGCATCGGCGTGGCGGCGGTGCGCAACTCCGGCCACTTCGGCGCCTGCGGCTTCTACGTGCTGCAGGCGGTCGACGCCGGCTTCATCGGCATGGCGACGACCTCGGCGAGCGGCATCCAGGTGGCGCCGACCGGCGGCGCGCAGGCCCGCCTCGGCACCGACCCGATCGCGTTCGCCGCACCGGGCAAGCCCGGCGAGCCGTTCCTGCTCGACATGGCGACGACGACCGTGGCCGCCGGCAAGATCCGCAACAAGGCCAACGAGAAGCTTCAGACGCCGCCCGGCTGGCTGGTGACCAGGGACGGGCTGCCCAGCACCGACCCGCTCGAGGTCAGCAAGGGCGGCTTCATGACGCCGCTCGGCGGCACGCCGGAGGGCAGCAGCCACAAGGGCTACGGCCTCGGCGCCATGGTCAACATCCTGAGCTCCGCGCTCTCGGGCGGCGCGATGGTGACGGAGCCGGACCGCAACACGCGGCCCGGCCCGATCGACATCGGCCACTTCTTCCTCGCGATGGATCCCGGCATGTTCCGCGACACATCAGACTTCCAGGCCGACGTCGCCGCCTTCTGCGACACGCTGCGCGCCACGCGGCCCGCCGACCCGGCGAAGCCGGTGCAGGTCGCGGGCGATCCCGAGCGCCGCACCGCCGCGGCGCGCATGAAGAGCGGCATCCCCGTCGGGCCCAACCTGCTGGCGAAGGTGAAGGAGATCGCGCGCGCCTCGGGGGCGGAGTGGATCATGGAGCGGTGAGCGTTCAGCCCGGGGTGTCCGGCAGGACTTCGATGGTCACAGTCTGGCCGGCCGTGATCGATATGAGCGGGCTCTGCAGGCGGTCGTTGTAGGGGAAGCCGTAGGCATCGCTGACGGTTGAGAGGTAGCTGGCATAGCCGTTGTAGGAGGTCGGCTGGGTCGGCTGCGCGGCGGCGAAGGCGTCGCCGACCGGAAGCTTGGCCTGGTCCAGCCCGTCGGGATTGTTGCCGTACCAGTGCCAGGTCGCCATCCCGCCCAGCGTCTGCGCCGAGTGGCCCTGGATGATCTCCGGGCTGCCGATCAGGCCGAAGTTCAGCCCGGCGAAATAGTCGGCCATTGCCCGCGTGACCATGCCAAGTATCCGCGTTTGGCTCAGCCAAGCTCAGTGGCTCTCCAATCCGCCACCACTTCAAGGAGCAACTCCGTGTACCTTTTTTCGCCCTTGCTTGTGAGCTCGCAGGTAGACCCGGCTTTTGCGACATATCCAAACTGCTGGAGGCGCTCGACAGCGGCAATTGCCGAAGGATCGTTACTTCCCAATCCGAGGCGTACTCGTCGAAGCATGCTCTGCTCCTTGCAGGTCAGTTGGTTCGCGTGAAATATCATTGGGCTTTGGCAGGAGAGTGAGATGACCAGGCGCATACCGAAAGGTTGTCTTGAGGGTGGGTTCGCCCCAACGAAGTGCAGCAGACAATGCTAACGATGTAAGCCCGCGTCGGAGCGAGAAGTATCCGGTCGCTCACAGTTGAAGGAATGGCACGAGCTATCCTGGGACGATTCTTTCGTGCCGCCGAGCACAGAACGCCAACAGTCGGCCGAGCGACCTGGCATTACGTTTCGGCACGGCGTTTCAGCTGCCAGAGCCGCAAGAGCCCTACAAAGAGGGCAACGATCCCATAAAGAGCCGTTGTGGCGAGTAGGCTGGCTGCCAAGGGCACGAGTACATCATCCATGAGCCGCCTCAGCTCGGTCCCCACTACCAAGGCCGCGAGGGAGGTGGGTCTGCAGGCGCGGCCTGAAAGGAATGCGGCGAACTGGAATCGCGGTCGGAATGCCGGACTGGAGGGCGCCGGCTACGCCAAACACGACCAGGAGTGGTGCCGCGAGCGAGCCCAGCTGGCCGAACACGAGTTCGTTCATGTTGCTATCCATTGGCAATCTTCAACTACCTGTGCGGTTAGCGGGAGGAGACGCGCGCGGCGACTCCTCCCGTTCCGTCAGAAGCCCGCGCCAGGAGCACCGCTCGGCGTTGTGCTCGAAGGCTTCGGCGCCTCCGCGACGAGAGCCTCCGTGGTGATGAGGAGCGACGCCACCGAGGCGGCATCCTGCAGGGCCGTCCGCACCACCTTGGCGGGATCGATCACGCCCGCCTGGACGAGGTCCTGGTACTCGCCGGTCGCGGCGTTGTAGCCCCAGGCATACTCGTCCTTCTCCAGCAGGCGGCCGGCGATCAGCGAGCCGTCCTCGCCGGCGTTGATGGCGATCTGCCGTGCCGGCACCTGGATGGCGCGGCGCACGATCTCGACGCCGGCCTTCTGGTCGTCGTTCGCGGTCCGCACCTTCGAGAGCGCCCGGGTGGCCCGCAGCAGGGCGACGCCGCCACCCGGCAGCACGCCCTCCTCGACGGCCGCGCGCGTGGCGTGCAGCGCGTCGTCGACGCGGTCTTTCTTCTCCTTGACCTCCACCTCGGTGGCGCCGCCGACGCGGATCACCGCGACGCCGCCCGCCAGCTTGGCGAGCCGCTCCTGCAGCTTCTCGCGGTCGTAGTCAGAGGTCGTCTCCTCGATCTGCGCCTTGATCTGGCCGATGCGGCTCCTGATCTCCGCCTTGGAGCCCGCCCCCTCGACGATGGTGGTGTTCTCCTTGTCGACCGTCACCTTCTTGGCGCGGCCCAGCATCTGGAGCGTGACGTTCTCCAGCTTGATGCCGAGATCCTCGGCGATCATGGTGCCGCCGGTCAGGATGGCGATGTCCTCGAGCATCGCCTTGCGACGATCGCCGAAGCCCGGCGCCTTGACCGCGGCCACCTTGAGGCCGCCGCGCAGGCGGTTGACGACCAGGGTGGCGAGCGCCTCGCCCTCGATTTCCTCGGCCACGATCAGCAGCGGCTTGCCGGTCTTCACGACCCCCTCGAGGACGGGCAGCATGGCCTGCAGGCCCGAGAGCTTCTTCTCGTGGATCAGGATGTAGGGATCCTCGAGCTCGACCCGCATCTTGTCGGCGTTGGTGACGAAGTAGGGCGAGACGAAGCCGCGGTCGAACTGCATGCCCTCGACGACCTCCAGTTCGGTGGTCAGGGACTTGGCCTCCTCGACGGTGATCACGCCCTCGTTGCCCACCTTCTCCATGGCCTCGGCGAGATAGCGGCCGATCTCGCGGTCGCCGTTGGCCGAGATGGTGCCGACCTGGGCAATCTCGTCGTTCTTGGTGACCTTGCGGGCGTGGCTTTTGAGGTCCTCGACGACGGCCTCGACCGCGAGATCGATGCCGCGCTTGAGGTCCATCGGGTTCATGCCGGCGGCGACGGACCTGGCGCCTTCGCGGACGATCGCCTGGGCGAGCACGGTCGCCGTCGTGGTGCCGTCACCCGCCAGGTCGTTGGTTTTGGAGGCCACCTCGCGCACCATCTGCGCGCCCATGTTCTCGAACTTGTCGGCGAGCTCGATCTCCTTGGCGACGGTGACGCCGTCCTTGGTGATGCGCGGCGCGCCGAAGCTCTTCTCGATCACCACGTTGCGGCCCTTGGGCCCGAGCGTCACCTTGACCGCGTCGGCCAGCGTATCGACGCCGCGCAGCATCTTCTCGCGCGCTTCCGCGGAGAACTTCACTTCCTTGGCAGACATTGCCCCTTCCTTCTTTCTTGGGGTGATTGCGAGACGGTGGGATCAGGCGGCGCGACGCAGGGGCGCCTTGCCGTCGAGGACGCCCATGATGTCGCTTTCCTTCATGATCAGATACTCGACGCCGTCGAGCTTGACCTCGGTGCCGGACCACTTGCCGAACAGGATGCGGTCGCCGGCCTTGACGTCGAGCGGCACCAGCTTGCCGCTCTCGTCGCGGGCACCCGGGCCGACGGCCACGACCTCGCCCTCCATCGGCTTTTCCTTGGCAGTGTCGGGAATGATGATGCCGCCGGCGGTCTTCTCGTCGGCATCGATGCGGCGCACGACGACACGGTCGTGCAGCGGGCGGAAATGCATGCAAATCCTCCTGTGCAGAACAATGGTCATGAAGCTGGACCCGCAGGCCCGGCGAGAGGCGATTTAGAGGCTGCTTTTCAGACCTTCAAGGTTCTGCCGCAATTTTTTTTGCGGATGATCGCAACGCTGTCCCGCTCCTGAGGACGATGGCGTGTGCGCCGTCACACTCCCTCGGACACAACCGCCCCTATCGCTCATCTGCCTCGCCCCGTCTCGAGCAGCCCGCTCCGTGGAAGCTCACCTTGACGGAAGGCAGCGCAATTCTAGATTTGCGCTCATGCTGCGATCTTCTGCGAAGGCCCGTAGCTATCCTGTCCTGTACCC
This sequence comes from Reyranella sp., assembly GCA_004296815.1. Taxonomy (GTDB): domain Bacteria; phylum Pseudomonadota; class Alphaproteobacteria; order Reyranellales; family Reyranellaceae; genus Reyranella. The sequence continues at coordinate 4,478 of SCVT01000269.1, forward strand.
AAACCCGTTGAAGGGAGCCAGATGATGAGTGTGCATGATCTCATTCTCTGGGGGCGCAGCAACAAGATGCCCGCCCCTTTTGGTGGTGGCGAGAACGACCAGCGATCCGTTGCCCAACGAGGCGCGTCGGCTGTCGTTGACGTTGGGCGAGAGGAACCCGGGAGCAGAATCTTTCCGCCGAACTCTCCCCGACCGGCCGGTTGCAGTTCGTCCCTGCCGCTCCTTTCCAATGACAATGCTTCGCGCGGCTTGCCCGCTGCCAATCGGGCTTTTCCCAGGGATGCCATGGCCCGCATCGAGCGCCTGTCGCGATCTGCCATGACTTCGGCGCCCTTGGAGCACGGCAAATGGCGGCTGGTGTTCGAAGCGCGCAACCCCTTGTTTGTCGAGCCGCTGATGGGCTGGACCGGCAGTCGAGACCCGCTGCGGCAGGTCGAGCTTCACTTTCCCACTCTCGCGAGTGCGATTGCCTACGCACAGCGCCAGGGGCTGAGGTACGCCGTGTACCACGACGCGAAGTCCCGGCATTTGGGTGAACAGCACGCGCGGCGACGGCGCGCCTTCTCGGATGCCACGCTGGGACGGCTGGGGCTTGGCCTCCTGCGCAATGAGTACGGTGCCGCCATGGCCGGCGCGGACGCCTGTCCGCCGCCACCAGGTGAGCCGGGAAGCCAGAACTCGGCGATGGATATAGTGCAGGATCCAGAGCTTACGGTGGACGACAAGCGCTCGATTCTGATGAACCGCGCTTTCGATGCCTATAGTCACCAGCAGGAACAGGCAGGCGGCGTCGGCTGGTCAGAGTTGCAGATGATCGACGAGGCTCTGCGCGCTCTGGAGTGCGGCCGAGATCGAAGCCGACGGGCAGCATGACTGGCGAGTAGCTGGTACCTTCGCTCACGAGAGGGCGCCGGCAGCGCCGCGCTCAACTACGGCATCAGCCGCCGGCAGCGCGTCGTAAGGCCTCGCGCAGTTCTTCGACGAAGCGCGGAACATCCGGACACGTCCACCCAGCCCGACGGAAT
>SCVT01000270.1 GCA_004296815.1 Reyranella sp.
GGTGTCGCGCCGCGCCAGGAAGGATCCCGCCGACAAGGGCGGCTGGAGCGCCTTCCACACCTACGCCATCGCCGTCGACATCCTGAACCCGATCTCGGCCAACTGGATGGTGGCCGATCCCGCCAAGGCATGGTTCGGCTGGCCGAGCGATCCGGAGATGGAGAAGCTCCGCGACGCCTACTCGCGCGAAACCGACCCGGCGAAGAGCAAGGCGCTGGCGCTGGCGGTGCAGAACCGCGCGATCGACCAGGCGCAGTATGCCTGGCTCGGCATGTGGTACGGCCCGGGTGCATCGCGCACCAGCGTCGTCGGCTGGCTGAAGGCGCCGGTCGTGGTGCACTGGAACATCGAGAAGAAGTGAAGGACGACTCTCTGGCCGAGGGGGCGCGGAGCGACGTCCGTGCCCCCGACGGCACGCGCCTCGCCGTCTACGAGTGGGGCGATCCTTCGGGGCCCGAGGTCGTGCTGATCCACGGCTTCGCCCAGAGCCACCTCTGCTTCGAGCCGCAGCTCCGCAGCGAGCTCACGCGCCACTGCCGCGTCGTGGCCTTCGACATGCGCGGCCACGGCGCGTCGGCGCAGCCGTCCGACGCCGCGGCCTACCAGGGCGGCCGTGTCTGGGCCGACGACATCGCCACGGTGCTGGCGGCCAAGGGGCTCGAGCGGCCGGTGTTGGTCGGCTGGTCGATGGGCGGGCGGATCATCCGCCAGTACCTGATGGTTTACGGCGACGTCCGGCTGGGCGGCGTCAATTTCGTCGCCTCGCAGGTGATCGAGGAGCAGCAGTTCCGCGGGCCCTCGGCGCCCAGGCCGTTGCCCGAAGACCTGACGCTCGCCGGCGAGATCGAGGCGGCGATCGCCTTCCTTGACGGCTGCTACGGCCGCAAGCCTTCCGAGGCCGAGTTCCGGCGCGCGCTCGGCTACAACATGAAGGTGCCGCCATCGGTGCGGCGCGCGATCGGTGGCTGGTCCACCGATGCGGCGGCCACGCGCACGGCGCTCGCGAAAGTACGCGTGCCGGTCCTGGTGACGCACGGCCGCGCCGATACCGTCGTGCTGCCGGCCGCCGCGGAGGCCGTCGCGGCATCGGTGCCGCACGCCCGGCTCTCGTGGTTCGACGGATGCGGCCACTCGCCGTTCTGCGAGGACGCCCCGCGCTTCAACGACGAGCTGATGGCTTTCGTGCGTTCATGCGCGGAGGCGAAGCGCTAGTCGGCCACGGCGCCGGAATCCTTCACCGCCTTGCCCCATTTCGGCACGTCGCGCTGAAGCACGGCGGTGAACTCGGCCGGCGTCGACGCCACGACCTCGAGGCCGATCTTGGCCAGGCGCTCCGTCACGTCGGGCTGGCGCAGCGTGGCGGCAATCTCCGTGTTGAGCTTGGCCGCGACATCGGCCGGCATGCCGGGCGGGCCGACGATGCCCAGCCAGCTGTCGCCGTCGAACGCGATGCCACTTTCGTTGAAGGTGGGAACGTCGGGCAGGGCGGGCGAACGCTTGGAAGAAGCAACTCCCAGCGCACGCACCTTGCCGGCCTGCACCTGCGGCAGCGCCGTGTTGACGCTGACCGCCGTCATCTGCACCTCGCCCGCCAGCAGCGCCTGCACCGCGGGCGCACCGCCCTTGTAGGGCACGTGCAGCATGTCGAGACCGCCGGCGGCGGTGCGGAACAGCTCGATGGTGAGGTGCGAGCCGTTGCCGGTGCCGGCGGAGGAATAGGTGAGCTTGCCCGGCTGGCTCTTCACCAGCGCCACGAACTCCTTGGCGTTCGCGGCCGGCACCGAGGGGTGCATCAGGATCACGGTCGGGAAGGCGGCCGCCAGCGTGATCGGCGTGAAGTCCTTGAAGACGTCGTAGGTGAGCTTGCTGCCGTAGAGCGTCGGGGCGATGGCGTGCGTGCCGTTGTCGGCCACCAGCAGCGTGTAGCCGTCGGGCGCCGTGCCCTTGGCCAGCGCACCGCTCGCCACCGTGCCGCCGGCGCCCGGCTTGTTCTCGACCACGACCTGCTGGCCGATCCGCTCCGACAGCTTCTGCGCCAGGATGCGGCCGAACGTGTCGGAGTTGCCGCCCGGCGCGTGCGGCACGATCAGCCGGATCGGCTTCGACGGAAAGGCCGCCGTCTGGGCGACGGCAGGCAACGAGGTGCAGGCGGCGAAAGCGCCTGCCAGCCCGAGGAGCAGGCGGCGGGTTGTTCTCATGACGGCCGCGCGCAGCGGTCAGCGATGTCGCGGGCGTCGCCGCCGGCATCGCTGGTCGGCCCGCCGTAGATGCTGCGATAGGCGACCTCGGTGGCGTTGCGGCCGCGATACTCGCGGACGTCGAACGTTCCCAGCACGGCGCCGGCCGCGTTCTTCACCACGATGTGGGCGTGATTGGACGAGAAGGTCGGTGTCACGGTGACCAGCGGCCGCTGTGAGCGCGCGACGATGCAGTTGGCCACCGTCTGCCAATGCGCCTGGTAGACGGAGCTCCAGGTCGGTGGCTTCTGCTCGAGCTCGGCTGCGGACTGGCAGGCGGTGAGCGCGAGCATCGCGGCGATGGCCAACGGCAGTCTGCTATTCATGGCGACCTTCATCCCTTCTTCTGGACCCAGAACTGATACATGCCGACGAACGTATCAGGATTTTCGCTCTCGAAGACCTGCCATCGCGCCAGATCGGTCGCGGCCCGATCGTCGGGGAAACGCGATCGATAGGCGTGCAGGACGTCGGACGCGATCTCGAACCCGATGAACGTGAGATCGTTGTCGCGGAGAAACGCCTCGATTTCCAGCAGGGTGAGGCGCTTCTCCTGGA
>SCVT01000271.1 GCA_004296815.1 Reyranella sp.
GATCTTCTACGAGGCGAACTTCGGCCCGTTGCGCGACGTGAAGATCGGCGCCGACGCCCGCCGCACGCTCGTGACCGACTACAACAGCCTCTTCGCCAGTGCGACGGCCAGCCCCACGTATTTCGTCGTCAACGGCGAACACCGCTTCCAGGGCGTCTTCGCCCAGGGCACCTATCGCTTCACCGGCGTGCCGCTCGACGTCACGGTGGGCGTGCGCGGCGATTTCTGGCAGGCGATGAATGCCAACGTGCTCACCACGAACTCCAGCACGCTCAATGTCGTTCCCAACGCGAGCGCCTCGAGCTTCGACCCGAGGGTAGGCCTGAAGTTCCACGCCAGCGACGAGCTGCAGCTCCGCGCCGCGATCTACCGGAACTTCTCGGCGCCCGGCATGAACCAGATGTACAGGGTGTTCGCCGCCGGCACCGGCTACACGACGATCAATCCCAACCTGCAGCCGATGACCAATTTCGGCCAGGAGATCGGCTTCGATTTCGACTGGAAGGGCTTCACCCTGTCCGGCACCTGGTTCAACAACAACCTGGACAACTTCATCGACCTCATCACGGTCTGCAACACCAACCCCGCCTGCGCCGCGCCGTTCGTCACCGCGGCCGGCCTCGGCCCCGCCTTCACGACCGTCCGCCAGTACCAGAACGTCGGCAACGCCACCTTCCAGGGCGTCGAGCTGATCGCCTCCTGGCCGGCGACCGAGCAACTCAAGCTGACGGGCAGCTTCACCAACACGGTGGCCTACCTCACCAGCTCGACCAACCCGACGCTGGTGCGCACCGGCGTGCAGCTCGGCCAGGTGCCGACCTACATGTTCACCGCCGGTGTCGAGTGGCGGCCGATCGACACCCTCGTGCTCACCGCCTCGATGAAGTCGTTCCCGCAATACTGGAACGACACCAACCACACGCAGCTCAACGACGGCGCGACCCTGATCGATCTCGGGTTGCGCTGGTCACCCGTGAAGGACGTGGACGTCTATGGCAGTATCCAGAACCTGACCAACGTCCAATATCTGGCCCAAGGCTATACGGTGACCACGTTCGAAGGGTCGACGGTCAATGCCTCGGCCATCCCGCAACTCGGCATGCCGCTGACCGCTATCGCTGGCCTGAGAGTGAAGTTCTGATGCGTCTGATCGTTCTGCTTGTCGCCGCTCTGCTGCTCGCCGCTCCCGCCGGCGCGCAGCACCAGCATCATGCCAAGCCTTCCAGCACGCCCGAGGCGTTCACCGCCTCGGCAGCGTTCGGGCCGGACGGCACGCTGTGGGTCGTGCGCACGATGACCGACCGGATCGCTGTCGTGCGCTCGACCGACCTCGGCAAGACCTTCTCCGAGCCGGCGATGGTGACGCCTGAGTCGATGAACCTCGACTGGGGCCCCGATGCACGGGCGAGGATCGTCGTCGACCCGAAGGGCGGCCTTGTCGTCACCTTTGCGATCTTCCAGGACAGGAACTTCAACGGCCGCGCCTTCTTCTCGCGATCGAACGACAATGGCGTGTCGTTCACCAAGCCGCAGCCCATCACGGCCGACAAGACCAGCCAGCGCTTCGAGACGGCGGCGGTCGATCCGTCGACCGGTCGCGTCTTCGCCGCCTGGCTCGACAAGCGCAACGTCGCCAAGGCGCGCGCCGCGGGCAAAGCCTATGCCGGTGCGGCCCTCGCCTATGCGTGGGAGGACGGTGAGGCGGGCTTCGGCCCGACCGGCATCGCCCTCGACAATACCTGCGAATGCTGCCGCCTCGGCGTCGCTTTCGCCGGCCCCGGCAAGCCCGCCGTCGTGTTCCGCAACATCTTCCCCGGATCGGTGCGCGATCACGGCGTCATCACCTTCAAGGATCCGGCAACACCTGGGCCGGTACGCCGCGTCAGCGCCGACGAGTGGAAGATCGAGGCCTGCCCGCATCACGGCCCCTCGATCGCCATCGCCCCCGACGGCAGCAATCACGTCGCGTGGCACACTGACGGCTCGGCCCGCAAGGGGCTGTTCTATGCCCGCGCCGACAATGCCGACATGCCGTTCGGCCAGCCGCGCGCGCTGTCGACGCCCAATCGCCAGCCGGCACGACCCTTCCTTCTCTCCAACGGTGGTGCGCTGCATCTCGTCTGGAAGGAATTCGACGGCACCAAGTCGCTGGTGCGCTGGCAGGTGAGCGGCGACGGCGGCCGCCAGTGGAGCGAGCCGCGCACCGTCGCCGACACCGCCGACGCCTCCGACCATCCGTTGCTGG
>SCVT01000272.1 GCA_004296815.1 Reyranella sp.
GGCACCAACGAGCGCATTATCCCCGAGACCGTGGCGGCGCTGCGTGATCTCGATCCCGACGTGATCGCGGCGGGGCACTGCACGGGATGGCGTGCAATGGCCGCCCTCACAAACGCCTTCGGCGATGCGAAGCTCGCGCCGCTTTCGGTAGGCAAGCGCTTGCGCTTCTGAAGCCGTGACAGGGCTGCCCGATTGCGGCAGCTTCGCCGGCAACAACGGGAGGAAGTCACGATGAAGGTGACAGACGTCGTCTGCCACATCCTGCAGTGCAAGGTGGAGAAGCCGTTCGTGTCGGCGCGCGGCTGGGTCTACGGCACGCGCTCGTCCTGCGTCGTCGAGATCTCGACCGACGAGGGCATCACCGGCTGGGGCGAATGCTACGGCCCCTCGGCGGTCGCCAAGACCTTCATCGAGACCCAGTTCAAGGCGCGCGTGGTCGGCAAAGACCCGTTCGACGTCGAGGCGATCTGGGAGGACCTCTACAACAGGATCAAGGACTACGGCACGACCGGCATGGCGATCTCGGCCATCTCCGGCATCGACATCGCGCTGTGGGACATCATGGGCCGTGCCGTGAACAAGCCGGTACACAAGCTGATCGGCGGCGCCTACCGCACCGAGGTGATTCCCTATGCCACAGGCCTCTACTTTATCGACATGAACCGCCTCGTCGAGGAGGCTGTCGAAGAGGCGCTCGAGTTCAAGAACGATGGCTTCCAGGCGATCAAGATGAAGATCGGCCTGGGCGACCTCAAGCTCGACGCCAAGCGCGTCGCCGCCGTGCGCAAGGCGATCGGGCCCGACGTGAAGCTCGCGGTCGACGCCAACCACTGCTTCTCGGTGCCCAACGCCATCAAGCTCGGCCGCATGCTGGAGGAGCACGACATCCTGTGGTTCGAGGAGCCGATCAGCCCCGAGGACCATGACGGCTACATCGAGGTGACGCGCGCGCTCGACATGGCGGTGGCGGGTGGCGAGAACGATTTCACGCGCTGGGGTTTCCGCGACGTGATCGCCAAGAAGGCGATGGACATCGTGCAGCCCGACCTCTGCGCCGCCGGCGGTTTCTCGGAGTGCCGCAAGATCGCGACCTTGGCCTCGGCCTTCGGCGTCGAATGCGTGCCGCATGCCTGGGGCTCGACCATCGGGCTCGCGGCGACCGTGCAGTTTCTCGCGGCGCTACCGGACCAGCCGCCGGCTTTCCGGCCGATGCCGCCGATGCTCGAGTTCGAGCAGACGCCCAACCCGCTGCGCGACCATCTCGCCAAGGAGCCGATCGAGCAGAAGAAGGGCATCGTGAAGGTGCCGACCGGCCCCGGCCTCGGTATCGAAATCGATCGCGAAGTCCTGAAGAAATACAAGGTGGCGTAAGCGCATGGACATCAACTTCGCCGCGCCGGCCGAGTTCGTCGAACTCGCCGCCAAGACCAAGGCCTTCGTCATCGACAAGGTCATTCCCTACGAGAATGATCCGCGCTGGACCTCGCACGGCCCGACCGACGAGCTGCGGATCGAGCTGAACACGCTGGCCAAGGAAGCCGGCGTCTTCGCGCCGCATGTTTCCAAGGAATATGGCGGCCGGGCACTGAACCAGGTCGGCCGCGCACTGGTCTTCGAGGCGGCGGGCTATTCGATCCTGGGCCCGATGGCGGTGCACTGCGCCTCGCCGGACGAGGGCAATATCCATCTGCTCGACCATGTGGCGCGCCCCGACCAGCGCGAGCATTTCCTGAAGCGCATGGCCACGGGCCAGATCCGGTCGATCTTCTGCATGACCGAGCCCGACGGCGCCGGCTCCGATCCCAGCATGATGACCACGACGGCGCGGCTCGACGGCAACGAGTGGGTGATCAACGGCCGCAAGTGGCTGATCACCGGTGCCGAGGGTGCCGGCTGCGCCATCATCATGGCGAAGAATGAGGGCGGCCCGATGGACGGCCACGCCACGATGTTCCTGGCCGACCTGCCCGATCCCACGATCCGCATCGAGCGCACACTCGACACGATGGATTCGAGCTTCACCGGCGGCCACGGCGTGCTCGAGATCAAGGACCTGCGGCTACCGGCGGACTCGGTGCTCGGCGAGGTCGGCAAGGGCTTCCGTTACGCCCAGGTACGGCTGGCGCCCGCGCGGCTCAGCCACTGCATGCGCTGGCTGGGCTCCGCCGTGCGCGCCCAGGACATCGCGGCCGATTACGCGCGCACCCGCGTGGCATTCGGCAAGAAGCTCGGCGAGCACGAGGGCGTGTCCTTCATGCTGGCCGACAATCTGATGGACATGCACGGCGCGCGGCTCGCGATCTTGCACACCGCCTGGCTGCTCGATCAGGGTGACCGCGCCGCCAACGAGAGCTCGATGGCGAAGGTGATCTGCTCGGAGGCCTATTTCCGCGTGGCCGACCGCTGCATGCAGATCCTGGGCGGCCTCGGCATCACGCGCGACACGGTCGTCGAGCGCTTCTTCCGGGACGCCCGCGCCTTCCGCATCTACGACGGCCCGTCCGAGGTCCATCGCTGGGCGCTGGGCGCGCGCGTCGTTGCGGGGAAGATCGCATGAAGATCGTCGATGTGAAGGCCTACCCGACCAGCTACCGGGTGCCGAAGGAACTGCAGGTCTCGCTGGGCATCGGCACCATGACCAAGCGCGACTGCGTGATGGTGAAGGTGACGACCGAGGACGGGATCGTGGGCTGGGGCGAGAGCCACCATGCGCGCTCGCCGGGCTCGATCGGCCACCTGATCAACACGACGTTGAAGGGCTTCGTGGTCGGCATGGACGCGACCGACACGGTCGGCATCTGGGCGAAGATCTACAAGTTCCAGCTCGGTTCGCACGGCATGGGTGCTGCGACTGCGATGGCAATGAGCGGTCTCGACCAGGCGCTGTGGGACATCAAGGGCAAGGCCGCGGGCTGGCCGCTCTACAAGCTGCTGGGCGGCTCGAACAGGCCGGTGCCGGCCTATGCCGGCGGCATTTCGCTGGGCTACCAGCCGCCGGAAGAGCTGGCCGACGAGGCGGGCCCCATGGTCGAGGCGGGCTACAAGGCGCTGAAGCTCCGGGTCGGCGACAACGTGAAAGCCGACATCGCGCGCATGACGGCGGTGCGCAAGCGCTTCGGCGACGAGATCGTGCTGCTGACCGACGCCAACACCGGCTACAAGCCCGAGGACGTGCGCCGCGTGATGCCGGCGATGGACGAGCTCGGCATTGCCTGGCTGGAGGAGCCGTTCCCCGCGCACGATCATCGCTCCTACGCGATGGCCAAGGGCTGGGGCCGCACGCCGCTGGCGGCCGGCGAGAACCACTACACGCGCTTCGAGTTCCACCGCATCATCGAGGACGGGAACATCACCATCCTGCAGCCCGATCTCTCGAAGTCGGGCGGCATCACCGAGGTGCAGCGCATCGCCGCGGCGGCCTCGATGTGGAAGCTGCCGATCCATCCGCACAGCTCGATGACCGGCCTGAACCATGCCGTATCGATCCACTTCCTGGCGTCGATCGACAATGGCGGCTACTTCGAGGCCGACCTCTCGGTGGCCAACAGGTTCCGCGACGAGCTGGGCAGCGCGCCTTGGGAGATCGGCAAGGACGGCAACGTCCGTCCGCTCGACAGACCCGGCATCGGGGTGGAGATCGACGAGAAGTTCCTCGAGGCCCACCCGGTGATCGAAGGCCCCGGTTACGTCTGAGCGATGAGGTCCGACGCCCTCTCCGCGATGACGTTGGTCGCGGCGTAGGTGTTGCCCGAGACCATGGTCGGCATGCAGGAGGCGTCGGCGACGCGCAGCCCCTGCAGGCCGATCACGCGCATCGACGCCGGGTCAACCACGGCCATCGGATCGGTGCCGAGCTTGCAGCTTCCGACGGGGTGATAGGTCGTCGAGCCGGTGGCGCGGGCATGGGCCATCCACTGCTCGTCGGTCTGGACGCCCGGGCCCGGCAGGTTCTCCTCGATCACGTAATCCTTGAGCGGTGGCGTGGCGAGCAGCTTGCGCAGGTACTTCATCGCGGCCAGCAGCGCGTCGCGGTCGTGCTGGACGGCGAGGTAATTCGGCTGGATCTCGGGCTTGGCGGTGGGATCGGCCGACAGCGCCTTCACGTGTCCCGTGCTCTCGGGGCGGAGCTGCGAGCAGCCGAGCGTCATGCCCGGCACGCGATCGAGCTCGGACGTGCCGTAGCGGCCGGGCATGTAGCTCGCCGGTGCGAAGTAGAGCTGCATGTCGGGCGTGGCGAGGCCCGGCCGCGTCTTGAGGTAGCCGCCGGCGTGGCTGGGCGCCGTGGTCAAGAGACCCTTGCGCGTGAAGGCGTAGCGCAGCACCTCAGCCACCAGCGGTAGGCCGCGGCTCTTCTCGTTGAGCGAGCCCGCACCTTTCACGAGCGCGGAGACGCGCACGGCGTAGTGATCGCGGAGGTTGCGGCCGACGCCGGGCAGGGCATGCTTCACCGCGACGCCGATGGTGCCCAGGTCGTCTGCATTGCCGATGCCCGAGATCTGCAGCAACTGCGGCGTGTTGATGGCGCCGCCCGAGAGGATCACTTCGCGGCGCGCCTTGACCTGCTTCGTCTGGCCGCCCTGGCGGTAGGTGATACCGGTCGCGCGCTTGCCGTCGAGGTCGACCGTCTCGACCAGCGCATGGGTGATCACGCGCACGTTCGGCCGCTTCATCGCGGGCTTCAGGTAGGCATCGACCGGGCTCCAGCGCCGGCCGCCCCGCATCATGTTCTGGTAGAGGAGCGTGCCTTCCTGGTCGCCGCCGTTGTAGTCAGGCGTGCGCTTGAGCCCCAATGCCTCGTTGGCCGCCATGAAGGCGTCGCTCAGCACGTGCGGGTCGCGCTGGTCCTCGATGAAGAGCGGACCCTCGCGGCCGCGGACGTCGTCGCTGCCGCCGACCCGCCGCTCGGCGCGCTTGAAGTAGGGCAGCAGGTCGTCCCACGACCAGCCGCGGCAGCCGAGCTGGGCCCAGGTGTCGTAGTCGGCCGACTGGCCGCGCACGTAGAGATGGCCGTTGATCGAGCCGGAGCCGCCCAGCACCTTGCCGCGCGGGAATTTTATCTTGCGGCCGTCGATATGCGGGCCGGGGGCGGTCTCGTATCCCCAGTTGAGGCTCTCGTTGTAGACGGTCTTGTTGAAGCCGGCCGGGACCTTGATCCAGATGTGATTGTCGCTGCCCCCGGCCTCGATCACCGCGACGCTATGCTTGCCCGATTCGGAGAGGCGGTTGGCGAGCACGCAGCCCGCGGCGCCCGCGCCCACGATCACGTAGTCGAACTCGTCCATGTCCGTTTCCCCTTCGTCTTCTTAAGCGGCGACCACCAGGGTCGACGCCAGTTGCCGCACCGACTTCACCATGGCCATGGCGACCAGCTTGCCGGTCTTGCGGTTCTCCTCGCTGACGGCCACGTCCTCCATGAAGGTGAAGCGGCCGAACGTGCCCTTGGCTTCCAGCTCGACGATGTGCGTGGCGATGGTCGGGTCGGCCACGATGACGACGCGGGTCTTGTCGAGGCCAAGGCCCGACAGCGCGGCGGCGGCCGAGATGTTGACGTTCTGCGGATAAAGCCTGGCGCCCTCGCGCACCGGCCCGTCGAACACGGTGTGCGGCGTCTTCAGCGCGTCGAGGTCGACCAGCGTCTCCGCTATCGTGCCTTTCCAGGCGGATGGGTCCTTGCGCACCGTGACGGTGACGCTCTCCAGGCCCCCGACGGCAGCACTGCTCAATATGTCGAGCGCGCCGATGCCCGCCGAGGGCAGGATCAGCCGCGCGCCGTTGGCCTTGGCCGCCGCCAGCAGGCGGTCGAACAGGGCGGTGTCGGTGAAGGCGCCGACCGAGGTGACGAGGAAATCCGCGCCGCCTTCCAGCACGCGCTGGCCGTGCGTGCGCACCGCCTCGTGGCCCGCACATTCGGCCACGGCATCGAACTCGTGCGCGAAGAAGCGGTCGGCGTCGTTGGTGAGGATACCCTCGTTGCGCGGGCGCTTCACCAGCACCGACACCAGCTCGATGTTCTCCAGGCCCGCCGCCTCGACATGCTTGCCGATGGCGCCGTAGCCGATCATGCCCAACCGGACCGAAGGGCGAATGGTCACGCGAGCCTGTCCTCGATCCAGCGTGCCCAGGCGACGAGCTGGTCGTCGCTCCCGTGCCTGCCCACGAGTTGCACCGACAGCGGCAGGCCGAACGGCCCGCTGTTGAAGGGGAGCGCGATGCAGGGCGTGCCGAGCAGGGTCCAGAAGCGGTTGAACAGCGGATCGCCGGTGTTGCCGAGCCCGGAAGGCGCCTCGCCCTTGGCGGCGGGCGTCAGCAGCAGGTCGAACTTGTCCCAGGCGTCGGCGAGCTGCGCCACCGCCGTGCGCTTGCGCTTCTTGGCATCGGCGTACTGGCGGCGGCTCACGGCGTCGCCGTCGAGCATCACCTGCTTCATGGTGGGCGAGAAGAGGTGGGAGAAGCGATCGCGTTCCTTGGCGTAGGACTGCGTCGCCTCCTTGGTCATGATGCGGTTCTGCGCAGGCACGAGGCCGGTCCAGGAGTCGGGCGCCACCCATTCGCGGACACGCGCACCGGCGGCGCGCAAGGTGCGGGCGGCTTCCTCGATGTTCTTCCTGTTGTAGGGATCGGCCTCGTCCCACCACGGCGTACGCACCAGGCCGATGCGCGGCGCGACACCGCGGGCCGGCGGATCGGCCGGCGCATGGCCGTAGGCGGCGCGGATCAGCGCCAGGTCGTTGGCCTCGCGCGCGAAGAAGCCCAGCGTGTCGAGGCTCTTTGCATAGGTCTTCACGCCGGTCATGTCGGCCCAGCCGTAGGTGCCCTTGTAGGCCACCACGCCGTTGAAGGCGCCGGGGCGGATCACCGAGCCCGCGGTCTGCGTGCCGTAGCCCACCGGCGCCATGAAGTCGGCGACGGCGGCGGCCGAGCCCGAGGAGGAGCCGGCCGGCGTGTGACGGAGATTGTGCGGGTTGTGCGTCTTGCCGGCATGGCCGCCCGCGAACTCGGTCGTCACCGACTTGCCGATCACGATGGCGCCCGCCTTCACGAGCTGCGCCACGCAGGCCGCGTCCCTGCCCACGACATGGTCGCGGTAGATCGGCGAGCCGCAGGTGGTGGGCATCACCTTCGTCGAGATGATGTCCTTCACCGCGAGCGGAATGCCGTGCAGGGGTCCCACGGGGCGCGCGCGCTTGTCGAGGATGTCGGCACGCT
>SCVT01000273.1 GCA_004296815.1 Reyranella sp.
GCGTCGCGCACCGCCTCGGCGAGCGGCCCCGGCCGGGCGAAGAGGCGGGGGCCGGGCACCGGCGTGAAGGGCACGGCGACCTGCATCTTGGGATAGTAGCGGCCGCCCGCCCGCTCGAAGGCCTGCGCCCAGCCATGGTCGAACACGTACTCGCCCTGGGAATGGCCCTTCATGTAGAGCGGTGCGGCGCCCTGCAGGGTCCCGTCGTCGGACTCCGCCAGCAGGTATTGCGGCTGCCAGCCGGTGCGGCGGCCGACCGACTTGGAATCCTCCAGCGCCTTCAGGAAGCGGTGGCTGAGGAAGGGATTGCCGGCCGAGCCCGGCGCCAGCGCGCAGGCGTCCCACTGGGCGGCATCGATCGCTCCGAGGGAATCCACAACGCGCAGGCCGATGGTCGGGGCGTCATCCGGCATGCCCTCAGCATAGCGCGAATCGTGCCAGGAAGAGGGCGATTTACTCCGCCGGCTTGTGCAACGCTGCCTGGTCGTCCGCGGAGCGGCTGAAGCGCTTCTTCGTCCAGGCGCCGATCCGGTCGATGTAGATCAGCATCACGGGCACCACGACCAGGGTGAGCAGGGTCGAGCTGATCAGGCCGCCGATCACGGCATGGGCCATTGGCGCGCGCTGGGAGGCGCCTTCGCCGATGCCAAGCGCCAGCGGCATCATGCCGAACACCATGGCGAGTGTGGTCATCAGGATGGGCCTGAGACGGATCGAACCCGCCTCGAGCAGCGCCTCGTTCACCGCCACACCGCGCAGCCGCGCCTGGTTGAAGAAATCGACCAGCAGGATGGCGTTCTTGGTGACGAGACCCATCAGCATGATGAAGCCGATGGCCGAGAAGATGTTGAGCGTGGTGCCCGCGATCAGCAGCCCCAGGAACACGCCGATCAGCGACATCGGCAGCGACATCATGATGGCGATCGGCTGCAGGAAGCTGCCGAACTGCGAAGCGAGGATCAGGTAGATCAGGATGACGGCCAGCAGCAGCGCCTGGCCGGCATAGGCCGCACTCTCGGCCATGTCCTTGGTCGAGCCGCCAAACACGAAGCGGTAGCCGGGCGGCAGCTTGGTCTCGGCCAGGACCTTCTGCAGGTCGCTCGAGACCTCGCCCGCGGAGCGGCCGAATACGTTGGCCGTGATCTGGACTTCGCGGTTGAGGTCGCGGCGGTTGATCTGCGAGGCGCCGACATCGTTAAGCACGTCGGCGATCTGGGCGATGTGGACCATGCGCGGCAGGCCGTTGGGCTCTGTGCCGGCGGTGAACCAGATGCGCTGGACGTCAGCCACGCCTGTCCGGTCGTCGGTCGGCAGGCGGACCATCACGGTGTAGTTCTCGCCATCGGGCGCGCGCCACAGGCTGGTCTCGTCGCCGGCGAACAGCGGCCTGAGCGACTGCGCCACTGCGGCCGACCCGAGGCCGAGGTCCGAGGCGGCGTCGCGGCGCAGCTTGACCGAGAGCACCGGCTTGGCGGCCTTGAGGTTGCGGTCGAGGTCGACCATCCCGGGGATCTGCGCCGCGCGCTTCATCACGTCCTGCGAAAGCGTGTCGAGCGTGGCGGTGTCGGGCCCCTGCAGCGAGAGCTGGAGCTGCTTCTGCACGCCGCCGCCGGGACCGCCCGGGATGTTGATCGAGGCGAGGATGCCCGGGATGCGGGCAAGGCGCTCGCGGATCGGCTGGGCGAGCTGGTCGGGCGAGCGCGTGCGCTGCTTCACCGGCTTCAGCTTGAGATAGAGGCTCGCCTGGTTCTTGCCGTTGGCATAGCCGGTGTTGACCGTGCCGTAGGTGTACTCGATCTCGGGGAACTCGCGCACCGCGGCATCGACCTGGCGGAGCTTGGCCTCGGTGTATTCCAGCGACGAGCCGACCGGGGTCTCGATGCTGACGACCTGCTCGCCGAGGTCGGCCTGGGGCACGAACTCGAAGCCGATGTACTTGGGCAGCGCGAAGCTCCCCAAGAAGGTCCCGAGCGCGATCAGCAGGGTGATCTTGGGCCAGCGCAGCGACCAGCCCAGCACGGCGCGGTAGACGCGGTTGGCATGCTCCTGCGCCCCGTTGACGATGCGCGCGAAGCGGCCGTTGCCGTGGGCCTGCGGGTCGTACCAGACCGACGACAGCATCGGGTCGAGGGTGAACGACACGAAGAGCGAGATCAGCACGGCGGCCGAGACCATGACGCCGAACTGGAAGAAGAAGCGGCCGATGATGCCGCCCATGAAGGCGACAGGCAGGAATACCGCGACGATGCAGAAGGTGGTGGCGAGGACCGCCAGCCCGATCTCGTTGGTACCGTCGATCGCGGCCTGGCGGTGCGTCTTGCCGAAGCCGATGTGCCGCATGATGTTCTCGCGGACCACGATGGCGTCGTCGATCAGGATGCCGATGGCGAGGCTGAGCGCCATCAGCGTGAGCACGTTCATGGTGAAGCCGAAGGCGGCCATGACCATGAAGGCGCCGAACACCGAGATCGGCAGCGCGAGACCGGTGATCACCGTGCTGCGCCAGGAGTGCAGGAACAGGAACACGATGGCGATCGTCAGCAGGCCGCCCTCGATCATCGTCTGCTGGACGTTGTCGACCGAGTTCTGGATGCCGCGCGAGCTGTCGCGCACGATCTCGAGCTTCACGTCCGAGGGCAGGGCCTTCTGGATCTCCGCCACGGCCTGGCGCACGCCCTTCGCCACCTGGATGGTGTTGGCGCCCTGGGTCTTCACCACGTCGATGGCCAGCGCCCGCTCGCCGTTCAGGGTGGCGACATTCTCGAGTTCCTGCTGGCCGTCGACGACATTGGCGACCTGGCGCAGGTAGACGGGAGCGGGGCCGCGCCGGGCCACGATCAGGTCGGCGAAGTCGCCCGGCTCGGCGACGCGGCCGGTCACCTCGATCACGCGGTCATCGTTGCCGCGCTGGACGTTGCCGGCGGGGAAGTTCTGGTTCTCGTCCTTGATCGCCCGCATGACATCGTTCACGCCGACGCGCAGCGCATGCATGCGGCCCGGATCGAGCTCGATGTTGATCTGCCGCTTCAGGCCGCCCGCGATGGTGGCGCGGCCGACATCGCGCACCGTCTGCAGGCGCTTGATGATGACCTGGTCGGCGATGGTCGTGAGATCGCGCACCGAGCGGACGTCCGAGCGCACGGCGATCGAGATGATCGGCTGGTCGTCCGGATTGAAGCGCTGGATCAGCGGCTCCTTGATCTCGGGCCGGAAGGCCGCCCGGACCTGCTGGACCTTCTCGCGGACGTCCTGGATGGCCACCGAGGAGGGCACCGAGAGCTCGAACTCGGCGATCACGATCGACCGTCCCTCGAGCGATCGCGAGGTCAGCGCCTTGATGCCGGCGATGGCGTTGACCGATTCCTCGATCTTGCGGCTGATCTCGCTTTCGACCGTCTCCGGCGAGGCGCCTGGATAGTCGGTCGTCACGACGACGATTGGGAAGTCGACGTTGGGGAACTGGTCGATGCCGAGCTGGCGGTAGGAGAACAGGCCCATGACCAGCAACGCCACCATCATCATGGTGGCGAAGACCGGATTGTCGACCGCGATCTGGGTGAGCTTCATGGAACGCGGGGACCTAGCGGCTCTCGATGACCTTCACGGCCTGCCCGGCCTGAAGGCCGGGAAGCGGGGCGGAGACGACGGTCATCCCCGATTCGAGGCCCTTCACCTCGGCCAGCTCGCCGCGCGACCAGGTGCGGACGATGCCGATGGGCTTGCGCACCAGGACGCCGTTCTCGATGGCGAGCACGTATTCGCCCTGATCGTCCTTGCGGACGGAGGCCGCCGGGACGGCGAGCGCATGGGCCTTCTCCATCACCGTGACGATGCCGGTGCCGAACAGGCCGCCGCGCAGCGCCTCGTGCCGATCGACGATCTCGACATAGACCGGGATCGAGCGCGAGCCAGCCTGCGTGGTCGGGCTGATGCGCGTGATCTTGCCGTTGAACGTACGGTCGCCGAACCCTTCCAGTGTGACGGTCGCGGGCTGGCCGACCTTCATGCGCACCACGTCGGCCGCCGGCATCTGGGCGGTGATCTCGACATGGCTGGTGTCGAGCAGGGCCAGGATCTTGCCGTCGATCGGCAGAGACTCGCCCTGGTTGGCGATACGCTCGCCGACGACGCCGTCGAACGGTGCCTTCACCTCGGCGTCCGCCAAGTTCTTCTTCGCGATCTCGAGCTGGGCCTCGGCGACCGAGACCATGGACGCGCGGTTCTCGGCCGTGGCGCGGGCCTGGTCGGCCGCGGACTGCGAGACGATGTTGCGGTTGGCGAGCGTTTCCTTGTCGTTGCGGTCGCGCGCCGTCCAGCGCGCGTCGGCCCGGGCCGCGTCGAGCGCGGACTGCCGTTCGTTGGCCTTCGCCTGCAGCTCGGTGGTCTCGAAGCGCGCCAGCACCTGACCCTCGGTGACGCGATCACCCTCGCGCACCAGCACATCGGCGAGACGGCCCGCGACGCGGCTCTTCACGATGGTCTGGTCGATCGGCTGGGTGGTGCCGGTGAAGCGCACGACGTCGACCAGGCCGCGCGGCTTGATCGTGTGGACCTCGGCCGCGATCAGCTCGAGCGGACGGGCCTCGGCCTTCGACGTCGAAGCGCCGTTGGAGGCGGGCGAGGGGCCCTTGGCCTTCCACGCAAAGGCGCCGCCGCCCAGCAGGACGGCTGCGCCGACGGCGGCCAGGATGATCTTGCGCTTGGTGTTCATGCGCGCAGTCCCTTCAGGACGAAATCGAGGTGGGCGGCGTAGAAGCGGTCGCTGTCGACCGGCATGGCCGGATCGAACGGCGCCAGGGAGCGCTTCCAGACCGAGAACATGGCGAGCGGCTGGACGACGAGGATGGCCGCCATCTCGAGGTCGGCGAGTGGGCGGAACTCGCCGCGGTCCACGCCGCGGCGCAGCGTACGGATGAAGAGGTCGCGGCCGCTCACGTCGAAATGCGTGCAGTAGAAGCGCGCGACGTCGGGGAAATTGCCGGCCTCGGCCAGGATCAGCTTCACGACGCCGCCGGCCGGGCTCTCCTCGAAGGCACGGAAGCCCGCGACCAGCTCGCGAAGCATGTCCTCGGTCGAGCCCTCGAAGCGGTCGATCATCTCGGCCGCCTCGGCAAGCGGGCCGCCGATCGCCTCGGTGATGACCGCCTTGAAGAGCTCTTCCTTGTTCTTGAAGTAGAGGTAGGGGAGGCCCTTGCTGACCGACGCCGCCTTGGCGACGTCCTCTAGCTTGGTGGCCGCGAACCCCTTGGTGACGAACAGGTCGAGCGCAGCGCGGGCGATCTCCTGCGCGCGGTCGTCAGGTCGTCGGATCCGAGACACCGATTGCTGAACGTCTTCCGAGGTGATGACTGACCGGTCAGTATCCATATTCCGCGATGTAATGCGGAAATAGGCCGGCTTCAAGGCACCCCTGCAGCGCACAAGAAAAAAGTCCGGCAGACCGCTAGGTCGCCGGACGCTTTAACTAGTCTCGCCTTTCCGCCCTGGCGGACCAGGGCGTCGGATCGGCTTATTGCCCGTCTTCTGAAGGTGGCCTCCGGTGGGGCCCCTGAAAGGGGCGCCCACACGGAAGCCGAAAGGCGTTGGTTAGAGGGGCCAAAGTAAACTTTGGCCTACGCCCTTTCCTTTTTACTGCTTCTTCTTCTTAGCAGCCTTCTTCTTCGCAGCCTTCTTCTTAGCAGCCATAACTGTCTCCTATGGTTAGCAATGAGAGCCCCAACCGCGGGGTCTCAGGGGGTACGCAGGTACGCTTCGCCACATGCTCAACTGCAGCCAGTGGTGCCGCCGCAGGTCGTGCATTTGAGGCACGTCCCGTTGCGGACCATGGTGAAGTTGCCGCATTCCGGACAGGCATCCCCTTCGAAGCCTTTCAGCTTCGCAGTGAATGCCGCTCCGGGCGCGGCGCTGACGACGACGGCCGCCTGGGCGTTGGGCGCCAAAGCGACGGCTGGACCGTCCGTCATTCCGTTGGGCAGGGGGACGGCGGCGAACGCTTCCTCGGCGATCGCGACGCTTCCACTGGTCCTGCCATTCAATACGTAGAGATTGCTGCGCATGTAGCCGACGCTGGCGATGCGGCTCACCGCGGCCGCCGCCGCTTCGGCGGCATCCGTGCCGGCGCCGGGCAGCTCGCCCTGGATCTCCCCGCGGCCGACGCCGTCGGGCCGGAGGTCGGCCTGCTCGACATGGCTAAGGTCGTTGCGGCCGAGATAGGAGATGGCGAGCTCGCGGAAGATATAGTCGAGGACCGACGTCGACATCTTGATCGCGTCGTTGCCTTCGACCAGACCGGACGGCTCAAAGCGCGTGAAGGTATAGGCCTCGACGAACTCCTCGAGCGGTACGCCGTACTGCAGGCCGATCGAGATCGCGATGGCGAAGTTGTTCATCAGGCTGCGGAACGCCGCGCCTTCCTTGTGCATGTCGACGAAGATCTCGCCGACCCGACCGTCTTCGTATTCGCCGGTGCGGAGATAGACTTTATGCCCGCCGACATTGGCTTTCTGCGTGTAGCCCTTGCGGCGCTGCGGCAGGCGCTCGCGACCTGCGCGGACTTCACGCTCGACGATGCGTTCCACGATGCGCTCGGCAATGATCGGCGCCCGCGCGACCGGCGGCAATTCGGCGAGATCGTCGTTGGCGGCGAGGTCATCGCCGAGAACCATGGCGGACAGCGGCTGAGATAGCTTCGAGCCGTCGCGATAGAGCGCGTTGGCTTTCAATCCGAGCTTCCACGACATCTCATAGGCCTTGCGGCAATCCTCGACCGTTGATGCGTTGGGCATGTTGATGGTCTTGGAGATGGCGCCCGATACGAACGGTTGGGCTGCAGCCATCATGCGTATGTGACTCTCCGCAGACAAGCAGCGCGTGCCATCTCGTCCACAGATATTCGCACAATCGAACACATTGAGATGTTCGGCGCGAAGATCGGGCGCGCGTTCGACACTCATCGTCCCGCAGGCATGGACGTTCGCGGCGGCGATGTCGGCGCGTGTGAAGCCGAGGCGTGCGAGGAGGTCGAGCTTGGGATCGTCGAGCGCCGCCTGGTCGAGGCCGAGCACGTCGCGGCAGAAGGCGTCGCCCAGCGTGTAGCGCGTGAAGGCGAAGCGGATGTCGAAGGCGGTGGCGATTGCCTGGTCGAGCCGCTGCAGTGCAGCAGCGTCGAAGCCGCGTGCCGCCAGCGTCTCGTGGTTGATCGCCGGCGCCGTCGCGAGCGAGCCGTGGCCGACTGCATGGCCGACGATGCGCGAGATCGCGGGCTCGTCGTAGCCCAGGGTGCGCAGCGCCAGCGGGACGGTCTGGTTGATGATCTTGAAGTAGCCGCCGCCCGCCAGGGTCTTGAACTTCACCAGGGCGAAATCGGGTTCGATGCCGGTGGTATCGCAATCCATCACCAGGCCGATCGTGCCTGTAGGGGCGATGACCGAGACCTGGGCGTTGCGGTAGCCGTGCCGTTCGCCGAGCTCCAATGCCCGGTCCCAGGCCTTGCCGGCGGCGTCGGCCAATGCGGCCGGGCAGGTGGCCGTATCGAGGGCGACCGGCGCGATTGAGAGCGCCTCGTAAGCTTCACCGGTGCCTTGCGCGGCCCGGCGATGGTTGCGGACGACCCGCAGCATGGCGTCCCGGTTGGCGGCGAAGCCCGGGAAGGCGCCCATCAACCCGGCCATCTCGGCCGACGTCGCGTAGGCGGTGCCGGTCATGATGGCGGTGAGGGCGCCTGCGATGGCACGTCCCTTCACGCTGTCGTAGCCGAGGCCCGAAGCCATCAGCAGGGCGCCGAGGTTGGCGTAGCCGAGGCCGAGGGTGCGGTATTCATAGGAGAGCTCGGCGATCCGGCGCGAGGGGTATTGCGCCATCATCACCGAAATCTCGAGGACGACGGTCCACAGCCGGCTCGCATGCTCAAACGCGGCGACATCGACCGACCCGTCTTCCTTGCGGAACCGCATCAGGTTCAGCGAGGCGAGATTGCAGGCCGTGTCGTCGAGGAACATGTACTCCGAGCACGGGTTGGACGCATTGATGCGTCCGGACGCCGGGCAGGTGTGCCAGTCGTTGATGGTCGTGTCGTACTGCACGCCGGGATCGGCCGAGTGCCAGGCCGCTTCCGAGACCTGGTCCCACAGCGCCCGCGCCGGGACTGTCCGGGCGACCTTGCCGGTCGTGCGCTCGGTCAGCTCCCACTGCCGGTCTTCCTCGACCGCGCGCAGGAAGGCGTCGGTGATGCGGACCGAGTTGTTGGCGTTCTGCCCCGAGACCGAGGCGTACGCCTCCGACTCCCAGTCGGTGTCGAAGGTCGGGAACTCGATGTGGCGGTAGCCCTGGCGGGCGAACTGGACGACCCGCTGGATGTAGTTCTCGGGCAGCTCGGCCTTGCGCGCGGCCACGATCTCGCGGCGCAGCACCGGGTTCTCCCGCGGATCGAAGGCGGCGTCGCCCGCGAGACCGCTGTCGAGGCAGGCCTTCATCACGGCATTGAGGTGCCGGTTGGCGAGCCGGGAGCCGGCGACGAGGGCCGCGACCTTCTGCTCCTCGAGCATCTTCCAGGAGATGAACTCCTCGATGTCGGGATGGTCGATGTCGACCGACACCATCTTCGCGGCGCGCCGCGTGGTGCCACCCGACTTGATGGCGCCCGCCGCCCGGTCGCCGATCTTGAGGAACGACATCAGGCCGGACGACTTGCCGCCACCCGAGAGCTTCTCGCCGTTGGCCCGAACCTTGGAGAAGTTGGAGCCGGTGCCGGAGCCGTACTTGAAGAGGCGCGCCTCGCGGACCCAGAGGTCCATGATGCCGCCTTCGTTCACCAGGTCGTCGTCGACGCTCTGGATGAAGCAGGCGTGCGGCTGCGGCCGCTCATAAGAAGAGGTCGACTGGTGGGCCTGGCCGTCGCGATGGTCGACATACCAGTGGCCCTGGCCGGGACCGTCGATCCCGTAGGCCCAGTGCAGGCCGGTGTTGAACCATTGCGGGGAGTTCGGCGCGCAGATCTGCGCCGCCAGCATCCGGCAATGCTCGTCATAGAAGGTGCGGGCGTCGTCTTCGCTGTCGAAGTAGCCGCCCTTCCAGCCCCAGTAGGTCCAGGCGCCGGCCATGCGATGGAAGACCTGGCGCGCGCTGGTCTCGCCGCCATAGCGCTGGTCGGCCGGCAGCTCGGCGAGAGCGACTTCGTCCGGCACCGAACGCCACAGCCACTCGGGCACATCGGACTCAGCGATCACGCTCATGCGGGCCGGCACGCCGGCGCGGCGGAAATACTTCTGCGCGAGGACGTCGGCGGCGACCTGCGACCACTCGGCCGGCACCTCGACGTTCTTCGCCTGGAAGACGGTCGATCCGTCGGGGTTGCGGATTTCGGAGTCGGCAGCACGAAACGCCATTCCCGCGAATGGCGATTTTCCTGCTTGCGTATACCGACGCTCGAAGCGCATCGACGATCCCCCGTGCCCCGTTCCCTCGTTTCGATCCCTGTCGCGGGGAGTGCTCGATCGACCATCGAGCACGCACATATGGGCACGCGATGATAGTAAATTACAAAATCTTGTGTGCGCAACTACATTTTGTAGACCCGTGTGTTGATGGTACTAGATGATGCAAGTGCGCAACAGGTGATCGAAACGCGCGATTCGCATGTCGACGAACGACATGAATCGCGCGTTGATCGGGTCGCGTTGCACGCGATGAAGCGCCCGCGTACAAGCGGCGCGGTCTCTTACGAAGCGGTTGGTTCATGACGATCGGCACCTGGCTCTTCACCAAGATGCGCGGCGAACTTGTCGGCACCGATGCCGAGGGCAATCGCTATTTCCAGGACAAGCGCGTCGTCGCCGGCATGCGTCGCAAGCGCTGGGTGATTTACAACGGCGTCGCCGAAGCCTCGCGCGTTCCGCCGGAATGGCACGGCTGGCTGCATCACACGCACGACGCGACGCCGCCTGCGGGCGGTGGTCCGCGCCAGCCGTGGCAGAAGGAGCACGTGCCCAACCTCACCGGCACCGATCACGCCTACCGTCCGCCGGGTCACACTCTGTCCGACGGCGAGAAGCCCAAGCCTCCCTACGAGGCGTGGCGTCCGGGCTGAGGCGGCGGGAGCGGGGGAACGCCGTGGGGCGCAACATCATCGAGACGATCGTGGGCGCGCTGGTGCTGCTGGTGGCCGGCGTCTTCGTCTTCTACGCCTTCGCGAAATCGGACCGCACCGGTCCCGACGGCTACGAGATCATGGCGCGCTTCGGCCGCATCGATGGCCTGAAGCGCGGTGCCGACGTCACGTTGAGCGGCGTCAAGGTCGGCACCGTGACGGGCTTCAGCCTCGACCCCAAGACCTACCAGGCGGTGGTGCGCCTCGCGGTGTCGTCGAACATCGACCTGCCGATCGACACCAACGCCAAGATCGTGAGCGAATCGCTGCTCGGTGGCATGGTCGTGGTGCTCGAGCCCGGCAACGACAAGAAGATGCTGCGCAACGGCGGCGAGATCGACAAGACGCAGGACGCGATCCCGCTCACCGAGCTGATCGCCAAGTTCATGTTCGGCAGCACGGGAGCCAAGTGATGAACGCGCACGCCCCGAAAGCGCCGCCGGTCTGGCGGCAACCCGACGGCAAGCCGGTCTCCTGCCTCGAAAAGATCAAAGTCCTCAACCAGAACATCCAGGAGATCGAAACCCTCTGCGCCGATGCGCTGGAGGACGGAGTTCTGATGGGATGCGACGCCAGCCAGATCAAGCAGGCACTCCACGAGCTGATCGACGGGCTGAAGCCGCCCCGCGCCAAAGGCTGAAGATGCGCGGCCTCCTCGCGCTGGCCGTGCTTGCGGCCGGCATCGGCGCGGCCGCGGCCCAGGCGCCGCAGCAGCGTCCCAACAACGCCAATCTGCGCGCCGTGCCGGACGGACCGGGCGTGCGCTCGGCCGAGCTGCAGGGCCTCGACAAGGTGACGGCACGCACCCAGCGCTTCTACGTGCCGGTCGGCAAGGCCACGCGCTTCGGCACGCTCGAGATCACCGTCAGCGATTGCCTGGTCAACGTGCCGGAGGCACCGCCGGAATCGGTGGCCTATCTCACCATCGTCGACCACAAGCCCGGCCAGGCGGAGGAGAAGCTGTTCGCCGGCTGGATGTTCGCCTCGACGCCGTCGCTGTCGGCGCTCGACCACGGCGTCTACGACCTGCGCGTGCTCTCCTGCACGATGGCGCAGGGATCGACGCCGCCCAGCTCGCGCTGAAACGTCGCCGTCTGGTCGATCGCCTCGGCCAGCAGCACCTTGAACTCGTCGCGCGGCACCTCGATGGCGCCGAAGCTCCGCAGATGCTCGGTCATGAACTGGCAGTCGAGCAGGCGGAAGCCGCCCCGGATCAGCCGCGCCACGAGATGGACCAGCGCCACCTTGGAGGCATCGCGTTCGCGGCTGAACATGCTCTCGCCGAAGAACGCCGCGCCCACCGAGACGCCGTAGAGGCCGCCGACCAGCCGGCCCTCGATGCGGCACTCGACGCTGTGGGCGTAGCCGCGGCGGTGCAGCTCCGTATAGAGGTCGACGATCGGCTCGTTGATCCAGCTCTCGGGATGGCCGGGCCGCGGCTCGGCGCAGGCGCGGACCGTCTCGGCAAAGGCGGTGTCGGCAGTGACCTCGAACCGGCCGCCGCGGACCGTGCGGGCCAGCCGCTGCGGCAGGTGGAAGCCGTCGAGCGGCAGCACGGCGCGCAGCCGCGGGTCGAGCCAGTAGAGCTTGGGATCGTCGCGGCGCTCTCCCATGGGGAAGACGCCGATCCGGTAGGCCTGGAGCAGGAGGTCGGGCGTGATCTCCAGCATCGCGGCACTATTTCTTGAGGCCGACCAGCTTCTCCAGCCAGTGGATGTCGTAGTCGCCGTCGATGAAGGCCTGCTCGCCGATGATCCGGCGGTGCAGCGGGATCGTCGTGTCGATGCCGCCGATCACGAACTCCTCGAGCGAGCGGCGGAGCCGCATCAGGCATTCGTTACGGCTGCCGCCGTTCACGATCAGCTTGGCCACCATCGAGTCGTAGTAGGGCGGGATGGCGTAGCCGGCATAGAGTCCGGAGTCGACCCGCACGCCCAGCCCGCCGGGCGAGTGATAGTCGGTGACGAGGCCAGGGCACGGCACGAAGGTCTCGGGGTTCTCGGCGTTGATCCGGCACTCGATGGCATGACCCTGGATGACGATGTCCTTCTGGGTCATTCCGAGCGGCGCCCCGGCGGCAATGCGGATCTGCTCACGGACCAGGTCGATGCCAGTGACCGCCTCGGTGATCGGATGCTCGACCTGGAGACGGGTGTTCATCTCGATGAAGTAGAACTCGCCGTCCTGGAACAGGAACTCCATCGTTCCGGCGCCGCGATACTTGAGCTTGCGCACCGCCGCCGCGGCCAACTCGCCGATGCGGTTGCGCTGCTCGGCGTTGAGCGCGGGCGAGGGCGCCTCCTCGAGGACCTTCTGGTGCCGGCGCTGCAGCGAGCAGTCGCGCTCGCCGAGATGCACGCCGGCGCCCTGGCCATCGCCCAGCACCTGGATCTCGATGTGGCGCGGCCGGCCGAGATACTTCTCGACATAGACCGAGTCGTTGCTGAAGGCGGCCTTGGCTTCGGCGCGGGCCAGCGAGAAGGCCTCTGACGCGCCCTCGGGGCTCTCGACCACCTTCATGCCGCGTCCGCCGCCGCCTGCGACCGCCTTGATGAGGACCGGCCAGCCGATCTTCTCGCCGAGCGCCACGACCTCCTCGAGCGAGTCGACGGGGCCGGGCGAGCCCGGCACCAGCGGCAGGCCGAGATCCTTCGCGGTCTGCTTGGCCACGATCTTGTCGCCCATCATGGAGATGTGCTGCGGCGTCGGGCCGATGAAGGTGAAGCCGTGCGCTTCGGCCGCTTCGGCGAAGCGCGCATTCTCCGACAGGAATCCGTAGCCCGGGTGGATCGCATCGGCGCCGGCGATGGTCGCGGCCGAGAGGATGGCGGGGATGTTGAGATAGCTGTCGCGCGCCGGCGGCGGGCCGATGCAGACCGCCTGGTCGGCAAGCCGCACGTGCATGGCGTCGCTGTCGGCGGTCGAGTGGACCGCGACCGTCTGGATCCCCATCTCGCGGCAGGCGCGGTGGATGCGGAGCGCGATCTCGCCGCGGTTGGCGATCAGGACCTTGTCGAACATCCGCGTCGGCGTCCTACTCGACGACCATCAGCGGCTCGCCGAACTCCACGGGCCCGCCGTTCTCGACCAGGATCTGGCTCACCGTGCCGGCCTTGGGCGCCTTGATCGGGTTGAAGGTCTTCATCGCCTCGATGATGAGGAGCGTCTGCCCCGCCGCGACCTTGTCGCCGATCGCGACGAAGTTGGGCTTGCCGGGCTCCGGCGCGAGATAGGCGGTGCCGACCATCGGCGACTTCACGGCGCCCGGATGGGCGGCGGCGTCGCCACCGCCGGCGGCAGCCGGTGCGGCGGCGATCGGTGCCGCGGCCATCGGCGCGGCCATCGCCATCGGGGCCGCCGTGACGTTCACGGCGGGGCGCGCGACGCGGATGCGGCGATCGCCGTCGGCCAGCTCGATCTCGCCGAGATGGGTGTCCTCAAGGAGCTTCGCCAGCTTGGCGATGAACTCGGTATCCATCTCGAACTTTGCCATGGAGAAACGCTCCTGGATGTAAGGTCAGCGTGCGAGCAGGCGGGCCAGCGCCTGCAGGGCGAGCAGGTAGCCGTGAATGCCGAGGCCGGCGATCACCCCGACGGCAGCCGGGCTGATGTACGAATGATGCCGGAAGCTCTCGCGCTTGTAGATGTTGGAAATGTGGACTTCGACCACCGGCAGCTCGGCGGCGTTCAGCGCATCGAGCAGGGCGACCGAGGTGTGGGTGTAGGCGCCGGCGTTGATCACGATGGCGGCGTTCGTCTCGCGCGCCTTCTGGATGCGGTCGACCAGCGCCCCCTCGTGGTTGCTCTGGGCGAACTCGATCGCCAGACCCAGCCGCTTGGCCTCGGCACGGCAGAGTTTCTCCACGTCGGCGAGGGTCTCGCGGCCGTAGATCTCGGGCTGGCGCTTGCCCAGCATGTTGAGGTTGGGCCCGTTGAGCACCAGCACCGGCTTTTTGGCCGGAGGGCGCCGGGCGGCCTTCGCGGCCAAGACTGCCTCCCAGAACTAGAAGAGGCGGGCGTTATAGCATGGGGAGTCGAGGCGACAAGGCGGCCTCAGGCCTCGCTTCTCAACAGCTTGGCGTGTGCAAACAGTCGATCACACAAGCCGTTGAGTATCTGGCGCTCCTCCGCCGTCAGCGCTTCGTAGAGCGCCCCTTCATATTTAAGGGCGATCGGGACGATCTGGCCGTGCATGGCGCGCCCCTTGGCGCTCAACCGCAGGGAGGCGCGGCGGCGGTCCTTGAGGTCGGTGGCGCGCTCGACCAGGCCGCGGTCCATCAGGCCCGCCACCGCCCGGCTGACCGCCACCTTGTCCATGACGATGCGCTGGCCCACATCCGAGGCGGTGAGCGGGGCGAACCGGCCGAGCGCCGCCATCACGCGCCATTGCGTGACACTCAGCCCGAACGGCTCGGCGTAAAGATCGTGCAGCGATTCACTCACAAGCTGGGCCAGGACGGACAGCCGGTAGGGGAGGAATTTCTCCAGTTCGAGGGCTTGCAAACCGGACGGCATAATAGTTACATTTGAAACTAATTCAGCCGGGAGGTCAACATGGCAACGATTGCCGACCCGAAGACCGCGACGATCGACGAAGTGAACCCGATGGGCACCGACGGATTCGAGTTCGTCGAGTACACCGCGCCCGATCCCGAAGCGCTCGGCGCCCTGTTCGAGAGCATGGGCTTCACCAAGGTGGCGAAGCATCGCTCCAAGGACGTGTCGCTCTACCGCCAGGGCGACGTGAACTTCATCGTCAACGCCGAGAAGGAGAGCTTCGCGCAGGGTTTCGCCCGCGTGCACGGGCCCTCGGTCTGCGCCATCGCGCTGCGCGTGAAGAACGCCGCGGCCGCCTACAAGCGCGCGCTGTCGCTCGGCGCCTGGGGCGTCGAGGGCAAGGTCGGCCCGATGGAGCTCAACATCCCGGCGATCAAGGGCATCGGCGATTCACTTCTCTATCTCGTGGACCGCTACGGCGAGCGCGGCTCGATCTACGACGTCGACTTCGAGTGGCTGCCGGGTGTCGATCACAATCCCAAGGGCGTCGGCCTCACCTACATCGATCACCTGACGCACAACGTGCATCGCGGCCGCATGGACGAGTGGGCTGACTTCTACGAGCGGCTCTTCAATTTCCGCGAGATCCGCTACTTCGACATCGAAGGCAAGCTGACCGGCCTCAAGTCCAAGGCGATGACCAGCCCGTGCGGCAAGATCCGCATCCCGATCAACGAGAGCTCCGACGACAAGTCGCAGATCCAGGAATATCTCTCCGCCTATCACGGCGAGGGCATCCAGCACATCGCGCTGGGCACCGGCGACATCTACGAGACGGTCGAGGAGCTAAAGACCAAGGGCGTGCCGTTCCAGACCGTGCCCGACACCTACTACGAGCAGGTCGACGCGCGTCTGCCGGGCCACGGCGAGGACCTCGCGCGCATGGCGGCCGACCGCATCCTGGTCGACGGAGCGCCAACCGAGGGTGGCGGGCTGTTGCTGCAGATATTCACCCAGACGGTGATCGGCCCGATCTTCTTCGAGATCATCCAGCGCCGCGGCAACGAGGGCTTCGGCGAAGGCAACTTCCGCGCCCTGTTCGAGTCGATCGAGCTCGACCAGATCCGTCGCGGCGTGCTGAAGGCATAGGAGGAAACCATGGCCAAGAACTGGATTCCGCTGCGCCAAGTCGAGGGCACTGCCTCGCGCCAGGCTCATGTCCGGCTGCCCGAAGGCACCTACGAGCGCGAGATCAGCAAGGAGGGCTTCTTCGGCCCCTCGGCGCAATTCCATCACAGGCACAAGCCGACCGACTGGGTCGAATTCGACGGACCGATCCGGCCGCGCGCGCTCGACCTCAACAAGCTCGCGACCTCCAAGCCCAATCCGTGGCAGGCCGAGCTGGTCATGGGCAACAGCCACCTGCAGATGCGCATCTGGCGGCTCGACAAGGCGATGCCAGACCTCGCGCGCAACAGCGACGGCGACCAGCTCTTGTTCATCCACGAGGGCAACGGCGCGCTGTTCTGCGACTACGGCCATCTCGACTACAACGAGGGCGACTATCTCATCATCCCGCGCGGCACGATGTGGCGGCTGGAGCCCGCGAAGCCCACCATGTCGCTGATGATCGAGGCGACCAACGACCACTTCACCTTGCCGGAGAAGGGGCTGGTCGGACGGCACGCGATCTTCGATCCGGCGATCCTGGACACGCCCCGGATCGACGAGGCCTTCAAGGCTCAGCAGGATGAGCGCGCCTGGAAGGTGTCGGTCAAACGTCGCAACCAGCTCTCGACCGTGACCTTCCCGTTCAACCCGCTCGATGCGATCGGCTGGCACGGAGATCTCAGCGTCGTGCGCATCAACTGGCGCGACCTGCGCCCGCTGATGAGCCATCGCGCCCACCTGCCGCCTTCGGCGCACACGACCTGGATGGCCGGTCGCTTCGTGGTCTGCACCTTCGTGCCGCGCCCGTTCGAGACCGATCCGGAGGCGCTGAAGCTGCCGTTCTTCCACAACAACGACGATTTCGAGGAAGTGATCTTCTATCACAAGGGCAGCTTCTTCAGCCGCGACAACATCCATCCCGGCATGATGACGGTGCATCCGACCGGCTTCACGCACGGCCCGCATCCCAAGGCGTTCAACGCCGCGACCAAGGGCGGCAAGACCGAGACCGACGAGGTCGCAGTGATGGTCGACACGCGCGACGCCGTCGACGTGGCGCCCATGCCGGCCGGAGTCGAGTTCGAGGGCTATGTAAAATCGTGGCGGCCAGCGGACATGAAGCAGGCGGCGGAGTAGGGAAGAAACGCAAATGAAGCTCGGATCGTTGAAGGAAGGCGGCCGCGACGGCACGCTGATCGTGGTCAACCGCGCGCTGACGCGAGCGGTGAGGGCGACCGGCGTGGCGCCGACCCTGCAGAAGGCGCTCGACGACTGGTCGGTGGCCATGCCGAAGCTCAGGGCGCTCGCCGAGCAGCTCGAGGACGACAAGGCGGTGGGTTCGTTCGAGCTCGACACCACGGCGCTGGCGGCGCCGCTGCCGCGTGCCTACCAGTGGGCCGACGGCTCGGCCTACGTCGTGCACGTCGAGCTGGTGCGCAAGGCGCGCGGTGTCGAGATGCCGCCCTCCTTCTGGACCGATCCGCTGATGTACCAGGGCGGCTCGGACTCCTTCATCGGCCCCAACGACGAGATCGAGGTTGGCGACGAGGCCTACGGCATCGATTTCGAGGGCGAGATCGGTGTCATGGTCGACGATGTGCCGATGGGCATCTCGCCCGAGGCGGCGCGCAAGCACATCAGGCTGGTGACGATCCTGAACGACGTCTCGTTGCGCAACGTCATCGTCGCCGAGCTGGGCAAGGGCTTCGGCTTTTTCCACGGCAAGCCTGCCACGGCCTTCGCGCCGGTCGCGGTGACGCCGGACGAGCTGGGCGAAGCCTGGAACGGTGCGCGGCTCAACCTGCCGCTGATCTCGACCCTGAATGGCCGGGAGTTCGGCCATCCCAACGCCGCGACCGACCTGACCTTCGATTTCGGCCAGCTCATCGCCCATGCCGCCAAGACGCGCCATCTCGAGGCCGGCACGGTCGTCGGTTCGGGCACGGTGGCGAACCGCGATGCGACGGTCGGCTGCTCGTGCATCGCCGAGCGGCGCGTGCGCGAGACGATCGAGGGCGGCAAGCCCGTGACGCCTTTCATGAGCTTCGGCGACCAGATCCGTATCGAGATGTTCGACAAGGCAGGCAAGTCGATCTTCGGGGCGATCGACCAGAAGGTCGTGCGCTACACGCCGCCCGGCTGAGGCGTGCTAGAGTGGCCGCGGGAAGGGAGCGGTCATGAAGCTCATCGGCTATTTTCGTTCGTCGGCGGCGTTCCGCGTGCGCATCGCGCTGCACCTCAAGGGCATCGCCGTCGAGCATGCGTCGCGGCACCTGCGCAAGGGCGAGCAGGCGTCGCCCGACTACGCGGCGATCAACCCGCAGAAGCTCGTGCCGGCGATGATCCTCGATTCGGGTGAGGTGCTCACCCAGTCGCTGGCTATCATGGAATATCTCGAGGAGACGCATCCCGAACCGCCGCTGCTGCCCAAGGA
>SCVT01000274.1 GCA_004296815.1 Reyranella sp.
GGCCAATCGCGCCGACCGCCAACGCGGCGGCAAGATGATCGACGATCGCGATGTCGAGCAGGCGCTCGCCGCGGCGGCGGCGATCGGCGACGACGCCCTGCAGAAGCAGAGTCAGGGCCGCGTCGTTCCCGACAGCTTCACGCACGGCACCAGCGCGCAACGCGCGCGCTGGTTCAGGATCGGACTGGAAAGCGGCGATCCCAGGAAGTGCGATACCTTCAGGGCCCAGCAGCTTTGATGATGGAGCCGGCGTCGGCCGCAGTCTGACGCGGCCTGGCCGGCGTAACCATCAGGGACTTGTCCATCCATACGTCCTCGAAGCGGAAGCCGTTGTGGATGCTGTTCACCATGTTCACGTGTCCCTTGACGTAGGGATGGTGGCAGGTCGTGCCGCGCTTCCACATGATCGGTGGCCGCGCATCGTCGACCAGGAGCGTGGTGTCGATCTCCTGCACCAGCCGGCGGCGGCGGTCGGCGTTGGTCTCCTTCGATTGGGCGTCGAACAGACGCTCGATCATCGGGTTGCAGTATCCCGCGTAGTTGCGCGACGACTTGCAGGAGAAGTTCTCGTACAGGGTCTGATCCGGATCGTCGATGCCGTTGCCGGTGGCGTTGAGCGCGATGAAGTATTCCTTGCGGCTCAACCGTGAGTACCAGCGAGACGTCTCGAGCGTCTCCAACTCGGCATCGATGTAGACCTCCCTGAGTTGGCGGATCAGCATGGGCGCGATGTCGGTGTAGAGCGCGATGCCGCGTGTCGAGAGCTTGATCGCCAAGCGCTTGTCGGGGCCGTAGCCCAGCTTCTCCATGATGGCGCGCGCCTCGGCCTGGTTCCTCTCCTTGTCGGGCGTGAAGCCCGGCACGCTCTGCAACTGATCGTCCGGTAGGCCCCACAGCCCGCCGCCACCGGGAGGCTGCAGCGTGCCGCCGATCTCCGCGCCGGCGTCGGTGAATGTCTCGACGAAAGCCTGACGGTCGATCGCCAGGTTGAGCGCGCGGCGCATGTCGGCGTTGTCGAAAGGCGATGCCGTACGGTTGATCAGCAGGTTGATGTTGACGTTCATCGACGTCGTCTCGCACATCGCCGCGGGCGCACCGCGCTTGATCGTCTTCAGGTCCTCGAGCCTGATCTCCCAGGGGAAGGTCATGTCGAACCGTCCGGCGGCGAAGCTCAGAACCGCCGTCGACGGGCTGGTCGGGATCGTGAACTCGATGGCGTCCAGGTAGGGACGGCCCTTCTTCCAGTAGTCCGGATTGCGGACGAGCCGGATCGACAGGAACTCCCGGAACGCGGCAAGCTTGAACGGCCCGGTGCCGATCGGAGCCTTGCGCATCTGCGACAGCGAGACGTGGCAGGGATAGATCGGCGAGTAGCCGGAGGCCAGCATCGCGAGCAGGGAAGGCTGCGGCCGCGACAGCTTGAACGTCACCTCGTGCTCGCCGTTCGCCGCGACCTGCTCGACGTTGCGATACCATTCCCGACGCGGGTTGCGCAGCAGCTTCTCGGGCGATCTGCCGGTCAGCGCCTCGAAAGTGCAAACCACATCCTTGGCGGTGAACGGCTTGCCGTCATGCCACGACACGCCCTCGCGGAGCGTGAAGCTCAGCTCGGTCTTGGCGGCATCCCAGCGCCACGACGTCGCGAGATCGGGCACGATCGAGGCGTCGCTGTTCTGCGCCACCTTCTGGTCGTAGACGACCAGGTTGTTGAACAGCGCCATGAACGGCGTGACCGTGGAGTCGGTCGCCTCCTCGTGGATCGAGGCACTGGGCGGATTGTCGCGATGATAGATCCTGAGCGTGCCGCCACCCGTCTGTGCGAGCGTCGGATTGGCCGCCGCAAGAAGCGCGAGAGACAGGGCCGCCGCGCCGATCGGATGGCTGAGCCGCCACAGGAAGCCGCCAGGGGAGTAGAACTTGCGCATGGCCGCACTATGTCGCGGTCCACGGCGCCGTCACGGCCCATCGTCTCCGGAACGGAGCGGCCCCGGCCTAATCCCTCCAGATCGGAGCCGAAGGCCGGAAAATGCCCGTCAAACCAGCGTGCAGGTCACTGTCCCGCAGCCATCGACGAAGCCGGCCAGCGTGTCTCCCTTGACGACGGCGGCCACGCCATCGGGGGTGCCGGTGTAGATCAGATCGCCGGCCGCGAGCGTCACGAGACCCGAGAGATACGAGATCGTCTCAGGCACGCTCCAGATCAGCGCGTTGAGGTCCGACTTCTGGCGGGTCTTGCCGTTGACGTCGAGCTGGATGGTGCCCTTCGACGGATGGCCGATCTTCGCGGCGGGATAGAGCTCGCCGATCGGCGCGGACTGGTCGAAGCCCTTGCCCATGTCCCACGGGCGGCCCATGTCCTTGGCTTGGTTCTGCAGGTCGCGGCGCGTCATGTCGAGGCCGACGCCGTAGCCGAACACATGGTCCAGCGCCTTCTCGACCGGGATGTCGCTGCCGCCCGACTTCATGGCGACCACCAGCTCCATCTCGTGGTGCAGGTTCTTGGTGGCCGGCGGATAGGCGACCTTGGTCGGGTTCTTCGGGTCGGCGCAGATCACGATCGCGTCGGCCGGCTTGGTGAAGAAGAAAGGCGGCTCGCGGTCGGGATCGTGGCCCATCTCGCGGGCGTGGGCGGCGTAGTTGCGGCCGACACAGAAGATCCGGCGCACCGGGAACAGATCGCCGGTTCCGTTGACCGGCACACCGACCGTGGCGGGCGGCGTCACGACATAAGCCATCGCTTTCTCCCTCAAGAGCGTGCCTTTATGAAGGGCACCGGAGTACCAGGCAATGACCGACGAGAACGTCCTGATCGTGCAGGCCGATTCGGCCGAAACCTCGCTGGGCTGGGCCAGTTTGGGCGCCCGGCGCTGGCGCTGCACGCTGGGTGCAGGCGGCGTGCGCGAGGACAAGGTCGAGGGCGACGCCGCCACCCCGGTCGGCGAGTTTCCCCTGCGCCGCATTTACTTCCGCAACGACAGGCTGGTGCTGCCCAAGGTCACCCTGCCGGCACGGCCGATCAACGAGCACGACGGCTGGTGCGACGATCCCCGGGCGCCGATCTACAATCGTTTGGTCCGCATCCCCAACGAGTGGAGCCACGAGAAGATGTGGCGTGAGGATGCGCTCTACGACGTGGTCGTTGTCGTGGGCTACAACGACGACCCGCCCGAAGGCGAATGGGGAAGCGCGATCTTCCTCCACCTGGCGCGCGAGGATTATGGCCCGACCCAGGGCTGCGTCGCCTTCGCCCGCGACGATCTCCTGGAGCTGCTGCCGTTGCTGACGCACGAGACGCGGCTGCGCGTGCTGTCGCATCCCGCCGACGAGGCGGCGCGGCCCTCTTCAGCCAACGACGACATCAAGCAGTTCGAGGATTTCGACGAGAAGGACTGGTAGCGCGTCTAGCCCACTACCCGGCCGATGGCGCGGGCGGTGTAGTCGACCAGCGGGATGATACGCGCGTAGTTGAGGCGCGTCGGGCCGATCACGCCGATGGCGCCGAGGATGCGCTCCTGCGAATCGCGGAACGGTGCCACCACCATCGAGCAGCCGGTGTTGGCGAACAGCGGATTGTCGGCGCCGATGAAGATCTGCACACCCGACGCCACGTTGGCGAGCTCGAGCAGGCGCGCGAAGCTCTCGCCGCGCTCCAGCGCATCGAACAGGAGGCGCACGCGCTCGAGATCCTCGATCGCGGTGATGTCCTCGAGGAGCCGCGCCTGGCCACGCACGATCAGCGCGCTGCCCGGCTCGCCCGCCCAGGTCGCGAGGCCGGACTCGATGACCCTGGCCGTGAGGTCGTTCAGCTCGGCCCGCTTCAGCTTCAGATCCTCGAGGATCAGCCGTCGCGCCTCGTCGAAGGTGCGGCCACTCAGCCGCGCGTTGAGGTAGTTGCTCGCCTCGGTGAGCGCCGAGGGCGGCATGCCGAGCGGCGTGTCGATCACGCGGTTCTCGACGTGGCCCGACTGCGTGACCGTGACGACCAGTGCGCGGCCGGGACCGAGGTTCACGAACTCGATGTGCTTCAGCGGCTGCTCGGTCTTGGGCGCCATGACGAGGCCGGCGCAGCGCGACAGGCCCGACAGCATGGTGGTCGCCTGCTCGAGCGCCTCGGTGACGCTGCGGCCGGCGGTGGCGCAACGCGCCTCGATCGACTCGCGCTCCTCCTCGGAGATGTTGCCGACCTCGAGCAGGCCGTTCACGAACAGCCTGAATCCGGCATCGGTCGGCAGGCGGCCGGCCGAGGTGTGTGGCGCATAGAGCAGGCCGGCATCCTGCAGGTCGGCCATGATGTTGCGGATGGTGGCGGGCGACAGCGTCTCCGTGAGCTTGCGGGTGAGCGCCCGGGAACCCACGGGTTCGCCGGTTTCGACATAGCCCTCGACCACGTGCCGCAGGACTTCGCGCGCCCGCTCGTTCAGCTCCGCGACCGAGGCGGCCTGCCGTTGCCCAGTCGGACCTTCGGCAAGCGCGCCGCCGGGTAGCCCAAGACGGTGAATCGCCATGGAAAAAATGTAGGTAGTGCCGGCATTGCGGTCAATGAAGGCGGGGGGTACACCCGCCCCGCCCCATCAGGAGACAATGAATGCGCCCCTCCGGCCGCGCCCCCGACCAGCTTCGCCCGGTTTCGCTGGAAACCGGCTTTTCCCGCCACGCCGAGGGGTCGTGCCTGGTGAAGTTCGGCGACACCCACGTCCTCTGCACCGCCTCGGTGGACGAGAAAGTGCCGCCCTGGATGCGCAATTCAGGCAAGGGCTGGGTCACCGCCGAATACGGCATGCTGCCGCGCTCGACCCATACCCGCACGGATCGTGAGGCGGCCCGCGGCAAGCAGTCCGGCCGGACCCAGGAGATCCAGCGCCTGATCGGCCGCTCGCTGCGTGCGGTGGTGAACCTCCAGGCCATGGGCGAGCGCCAGATCAATATCGACTGCGACGTCCTGCAGGCCGATGGCGGCACGCGCACCGCCAGCATCACCGGCTCGTGGGTCGCGCTGCATCTCGCCTTCGAGCGCCTGGTCAAGGAGGGCAAGCTGGCCGCCAACCCGATCTCCGGCCAGGTCGCCGCTGTCTCCTGTGGTTTGTGGCAAGGCGCCGCTGTTCTCGACCTCGACTATCCCGAAGATTCCAAGGCCGAGGCCGACGCCAACTTCGTGCTGACCGGCACCGGCGGCATCGTCGAGGTCCAGGGTACCGCCGAGCAGGATCCGTTCAGCGAGGCGCAGTTCCTCGAGCTGCTGGCGCTCGCCAAGCGGGGCATCGGCGAGCTCACCAAGCTGCAACGCGCGGCCGTCGGCATCGCCTGATGGCGCGCCGCTTCACCCTGCCCAAGCTCGTTGTGGCCACCCACAACCGTGGCAAGGCGGGTGAGATACGCACCATGCTGAGCACGTTCGGCGTCGAGATCGTCTCGGCGGGCGAACTCGGCCTGCCGTCGCCCGACGAGACCGGCACGACCTTCGAGGAGAACGCGACCATCAAGGCGCTGGCCGCGACGCGCGCCAGCGGCCTGCCGGCACTGGCCGACGATTCGGGCCTGAGCGTTCACGCCCTCGACCATCAGCCCGGTCTCCACACCGCCGACTGGGAAGGGCCGACGCGCGACGCCATGGTCGGCATGCGCCGCATCCAGGACGAGCTCGCCGCCCGCAACGTCCCGCACACGGACGCGGCCCGTGCCGCCACGTTTCATTGCGTGCTGGCGCTCGCCTGGCCCGACGAGCATCTCGAACTGGTCCACGGCACGCTCGACGGCGCGATCGTCTGGCCACCGCGCGGCTCCGGTGGCCACGGCTACGATCCGTGCTTCCAGCCGAAGGGCGACACGCGCACGACGGCCGAGATGAGCGATGCGGAGAAGAACGCGATCAGCCATCGCGGCCGCGCCTTCCGCATGATGGTCGAGGCCTGCTTCAGATGAGTACTGCGCCTCTGGGCATCTATGTCCATTGGCCCTTCTGCAAGTCGAAGTGTCCCTACTGCGACTTCAACAGCCACGTCCGTGACGGCGTCGAGCAGACGCGCTGGCGCAAGGCGCTACTGACGGAACTCGAGCACGCCGCGCGCGAGGCGCCGGGCCGGCGGGTCGAGACGATATTCTTCGGCGGCGGCACGCCGTCGCTGATGGAGCCCGAGACGGTGGCGGCGCTGATCGCCCGCACGCGGGAGCTCTGGAACGTCGCGCCGGACAGAGAGATCACGCTCGAAGCCAACCCCACGTCCGTGGAGGCCGACCGGTTCGCGGCCCTGGCCGAGGCCGGCGTCAACCGGGTGTCGCTGGGTGTGCAGGCGCTCGAGGGATCGGCGCTGAAATTCCTCGGCCGCGAGCATTCTGTCGACGAGGCGCTGGGCGCGGTCGACGTCGCGCAGCGCCACTTCGCGCGCCACTCCTTCGACCTGATCTATGCGAGGCCCGGGCAGACCCTGGACGCCTGGGCCGACGAGCTTGAGCGCGCCCTGGCACTCGCCGGCGAGCACCTCTCGCTCTACCAGCTCACCATCGAGCGTGGCACGCGGTTCTTCACCGAGCATGCGCGCGGCGCCTTCGTGCTGCCGGGCGAAGATGAAGCGGCCGCCATGTTCGAGCATACCCAGGCCCGGCTCGCCTCGGCGGGACTGCCGGCCTACGAGATTTCCAACCACGCCCGTCCGGGGGCTGCCTGCCGCCATAATTTGATCTATTGGCGGTATCAGGATTACGTCGGCATAGGGCCGGGGGCTCATGGCCGCTTCGCGCTGGGAGCGGCCAAGAAGGCGACCCGGCGCGCGAGCGGTCCGGAAGCGTGGCTGGAAGCCGTCGAGCGCGACGGTCACGGCACGGCGGAGGCATCACTGATCGAGGGGCAGGATCTGGTGGACGAGGCATTGATGATGGGGCTGCGATTGGCGGACGGCATCGACCGCGCCACCTTCGCGTCCGTCGCGGGCGCCGACCCGGTCGAGGCCGTGGGCGAGGCACGATTGCGGCCACTGATCGCCGCGGGCTTCCTCGAGGTCGACCCGAGCCACCTGCGCGCCACACCCGCCGGCCGCCAGCGCCTGAACGCCGTGCTGGAGCGACTGATCGCATGAGAGTGCTGGCGATCGTCCTGTCCCTGCTGATGGGTCTCGCTGGTCCCACGTTTGCCCAGCAGCAACAGCCGCAACAGCAACAGAAGCCACCGCCCAAGCCGGCCACCACCAAGCCCGCGCAGCCCGCGGCCAAGCCGGCGCCGAAGTCGCCGTTCACGCCGGCCGCCTTCAAGATCACCATCGCGACCGAGGCGGCCTTTCCGCCGTTCAACTATCTCGACCGCAAGGGCATACCGGCCGGTTTCGAGATGGAGCTGGCGCAGGAAGCCTGCCAGCGCATCAAGGCCGAGTGCGAGTTCGTGGCGCTGAGGTGGGACGAGCTGATCCCGGGCCTGCTCGACAAGAAGTTCGACGTCATCATGTCGTCGATGGAAGTCACGCGCGAGCGGCGCCAACGCATGGGCCTGTCGCGCCGCTACTATCTCTCGCCCGGCGCCTTCATCGCGGCCAAGGGCGCGCCGTTCGACGGACCGCCCTCGCTGCTGCGCAACAAGCGCATCGGCATCCAGAAGGACTCCATGCACGCGGACTGGGCCGACAAGAGCTTCCGCCGGTCCGCCCAGCTCCGACGCTACGGCACCTTGCAGGAGGCGCTGCAGGCGCTCGCGAAGGAAGAAGTCGACGCGGTGTTCGGCGACAAGGCGCAGCTCTGGCTGTGGAGCCAGAAGCCTGAAGGCAAATGCTGCGAGCTGGTCGGCCAGGACATCAAGGACACCCAGACGCTCGGCGTCGGTGTCGCTGCCGGCTTGCGCAAGGAAGACGCGAAACTACGCGACGCCATGAACAAGGCGTTCGGCGACATGGTGAGCGACGGCACCTACAAGAAGATCAACGAGAAGTATTTCCCGTTCGCGCTGAACTAGGCGGCGGCCGTCGCCGAGAAGGTCTCGAAGGCGTCCTCGACCAGGCTGACATGATGCAGCATCGCGGCATGGGCGCCCGCTACGTCGCCTGACACGATCGCACGCACCACGGCGTCGTGCTCCTTGTTGGAGCGCGTGAGACGGCCCTCGATCTGGAACTGCGCGCGCCGGAAGGGGCCGACGCGGCGGCGCAAGGCGAGCGCGTACTCCGCCAGTGGCGCGTTGTGGGCGCCGGCATAGATCGACGAATGAAAGGCGACATTGGCGTCGGAGTACGCCTCGATGTCGCCCGCTGCCGCCAGGGCCATCATCTTCTCGTGCCGCGCCTGCAGGCGACGCCGTTCGATCGGCGTCATGCTCATCGCCGCGAGCCGTGCGCAGGTCGCCTCCATCTCCGCCATCGCCACGAACAGGCTCTCGAGCTGCTCGGGCGTCACCTTGGTCACGATCGCGCCCTTGCGTGGGCGCATCTCGATCAGCCCGCTCATGGCGAGCTGGCGCAGCGCCTCGCGAACCGGCGTTCGCGACACGCCGTGCTGTTCGGCCAGCCGCATCTCGTCCAGGCGTTCGCCGGGGGGAAGGGTGCCATTCAGGATGCCGGCGGCGATCGCCTCAGCGAGCGTCTCGGCGAGAGTGGGTTTGTCGGTGCTCACACCCTTCTTG
>SCVT01000275.1 GCA_004296815.1 Reyranella sp.
TGCAGGAGCGGCGCGGTCACCATGAAGATGATCAGCAACACCAGCATGACGTCGACCAGCGGCGTCACGTTGATGTCGGCGATCGGCGTGAAGCTGCGCCGCCGGAACTTGCTGCCAGTCCCGCTGGAGCCGGAGCCGGCGGCAGGGATGATGCCTGCCATCAGACCTGCTCCTCGAGCTGGCGCGACAGGATGGTGATGAACTCACCGGCGAACGCCTCGAGCTGATGGGCGTAGCGCGCGACCTGGCCGGAGAGGATGTTGTAGGCACCGGCGGCCGGGATGGCGGCGACCAAGCCGATGGCGGTGGCGAACAGCGCCTCCGAGATGCCGGGCGCCACGACCGCGAGCGAGGTGTTCTTCGACTGGGCGATATGGCTGAAGCTGTTCATGATGCCCCACACCGTGCCGAACAGTCCGACGAACGTCGCATTGGCGCCCACGGTTGCAAGGAAGCCCAACCGCTTCTCGATCGCCTCCATCTCGCGCTGGATGGTGACGCTCATCACCTGCTCGATGCGCTGGCGGAGCGCCGCGCGCGCCGTGGCGCTCGACGCGAGACCCTTGGAGACCGAGCGACGCCACTCGCGCATCGCCGCGGAGAAGATGCTCGACATCGGGTCTTCCGGCTTGGCGCCAACCCGGTCGTAGAGATCCTCCAGCGACACGCCCGACCAGAACGTATCCTCGAACGCCTGCGCCGAGCGCTTCAGCGAGCGCAGCCGCAGGACCTTCTCGAAGATGATCGCCCATGACCAGAACGAGGCCAGGAGGAGCAGGATCATGATGGCCTTCACGACCCAGTCGGCCTGCATGAACAGGCCGTACACGGACATGTCGATCGACCCGGTGCCGCCGCCGAGGGGGGCTCCGGCGACCTGCGCAAACGCGTCCATTTTAGTTTCTCCGTTGGTTCATAGGGTTATATCCGAATATGGCGTGAGCGGGGCGACCCGCTCGCGGCAACCTGGGCCAGGGCAGTCCGCACGTGCGGCGGCAATCGGACCGGCCGACCCGCATCGCCCATGCAGGCGACGACGAGTTCGGCGCGGACCAGGGTCTCCTCGCCGCGGCGTGCGTGCTGGTGCATGTCCAGCGACGCGCCGCGCAATTCTCCGCAGCTTGTGACGATCTCGACCGTATCGTCCAGCCGCGCGGGCTTCAGGTAGTCGATGGCGCAGCGGCGCACCACCCAGTTGACGCCGCGCTCCTCGCGCAGCGCCGTGTGCTCCTGGCCGAGCAGCCGCAGCAGCTCGGTGCGGCCACGTTCCAGGAAGCGCAGCCAGTTGGCGTAGTAGACGATGCCGGCTGCGTCCGTGTCTTCGTAGTAGACGCGCAGCGGCAGCACGTGTGCGCCGTCACTGATGCTGCCGGAGGTCGGGAGCGCGTTCACGACTCGTCACCTGCGCCGCCGGCCAGCAGATCGAGCTGCTGCTTCTGCGCCTTCGGAATCGACAGGCCGAGATGGCGGTAACCGCCCTCCGACAGCAGGCGCCCGCGCGGCGTGCGCATCAGCAAGCCGAGCTGCATGAGGTAGGGCTCGATCACATCCTCGATCACGTCACGCTGCTCCGACAGCGCCGCTGCCAGCGTCTCCACGCCGACCGGCCCGCCGCCATAGTTCTCGGCGATGCAGGCGAGGTAGCGACGGTCCATGGAGTCGAGGCCGTTGCCGTCGACCTCGAGTCGCGTCAGCGCCTCGTCGGCGACCCTCGCCGTTACGCCGGCATGGCCGCCGACCGATGCGAAGTCGCGGACGCGACGCAGCAGGCGGTTGGCCACGCGCGGCGTGCCGCGCGAGCGCTTGGCGATCTCTGCGCTACCGTCGCTCGCGAGCGTCATCTTCAGCACCCGTGCCGCACGCTGCACGATCGTCTCGAGCTCGGCCGGTTCGTAGAACACCATGCGGAGCGGAATCCCAAAGCGCTCGCGCAGCGGCCGCGTCATCAGCCCCGAGCGCGTGGTGGCGCCGACCAGCGTGAATGGCGGCAGCTCGATGCGCA
>SCVT01000276.1 GCA_004296815.1 Reyranella sp.
CGCCGACCGCGAGGCGCCGCATGTCGCCTTCGCTGACGAGAGCGTGCGCATCGAGCCGCCGCCGGTGGGCGAGAGCTATCTCAGCATCGACCGCATCCTCGAAGCCGCCCACAAGTCGGGCGCCGACGCCATCCATCCGGGCTACGGCTTCCTCTCCGAGAACGACGGCTTCGCCGCCTCCTGCGAGAAGGCCGGCATCGTCTTCATCGGGCCGCCTGCCTCCGCTATCGCGGCCATGGGCAACAAGGCGGCGGCCAAGCGGCGCATGATCGAGGCTGGAGTCCCTTGCGTGCCCGGCTACCAGGGCGCGGACCAGAGCGACGCCAACCTGGAGAAGGAAGCGCGCAAGATCGGCCTGCCCGTCATGGTGAAGGCCGCGGCGGGCGGCGGCGGGCGCGGCATGCGGCTGGTCACACAGGACAGCGACCTGCTCGATGCGATCCGCACCGCCCGCACCGAGGCCGAAAGCGCCTTCGGCTCGGGCGAGCTGATCCTCGAGAAGGCCGTGGTCGATGCCCGCCACGTCGAGATCCAGGTCTTCGCCGACGCGCACGGCAACGCGATCCATCTCGGCGAACGCGACTGCTCCGTGCAGCGCCGCCACCAGAAGGTGATCGAGGAGGCGCCCTCGCCCGCCGTGAATGCCGACCTGCGCCATCGCATGGGCGCCGCGGCCGTCGCGGCCGCACAGGCGATCGGCTATCGCGGCGCCGGCACGGTCGAGTTCCTGCTGGGCGCCGACGGCGCGTTCTACTTCCTCGAGATGAACACGCGGCTGCAGGTCGAGCATCCGGTGACCGAGGCGATCACCGGCCTCGATCTCGTGGAGTGGCAGCTCAGGGTCGCGCGCGGCGAGAAGCTGCCGCTCCAGCAGGAGCAGGTGAGCTTCGCGGGACACGCCATCGAGGTGCGCCTCTACGCCGAGGACGCCTATGCGGGCTTCCTGCCGCAGACCGGCCGCATCGACGTGTGGCGGCCGGCGACCGGCCCCGGCGTGCGCATCGACCACGGCATGAAGGACGGGCTCGCGATCTCGCCATTCTACGATCCCATGATCGCCAAGGTGATCGCCCACGGCGCCACGCGCGAGGAGGCGCGGCAGCGACTGGTGCGGGCGCTGCGCGAGACCGTGGTGCTGGGGCCCACGACCAACCGCCACTTCCTGATCCGCCTGCTGGAGCATCCGGAGTTCGCGGACGGCAAGGCGACGACGGCTTTCCTCTCCAAGCACGAGTTCCCCGCCCCCGTGATCGACGACGCGCACTGGGACCTCGCCGCGCGTCTCCTGTGGCAGGCTTCGGCCGCGCGCTATCCCGCGCCGCTGCGCGGCTGGAGGAACTCCAATCCCGAGCCGACGCCGATCCGTCTGGCGGCCGGCGGCGTCGAGCGACTCCTGCAGGTCGACAGCGGGCCTACGACCGA
Source organism: Reyranella sp. (assembly GCA_004296815.1). Taxonomy (GTDB): domain Bacteria; phylum Pseudomonadota; class Alphaproteobacteria; order Reyranellales; family Reyranellaceae; genus Reyranella. The sequence goes on from SCVT01000276.1 coordinate 1,423, forward strand.
GGCGCCGTTCCACATCGACGGCGACGACGTGATCGTCGATCTCGACGCGCTGACGGTGCGCTTCAGCGACAAGACCTACGCGCCGCCCGAGACGGCGGCCGCCGGCAGCGACGGCAAGCTGCGCGCGCCGATGGACGGGCGCATCGTGTCGATCAAGGTGGCGCCGGGCGACACGGTCGAACGCGGCCAGACGCTGATCGTGCTCGAGGCGATGAAGATCCAGCACCAGCTCAAGGCCGCGCTCGACGCCAAGGTCGAGGCCGTGACGGTGCAGGAAGGCCAGCAGGTCTCCAACCGCACCGTGCTTGTGACGATGGAGCCCAACGCCGCTTCGGGCTAGTCTCCTCCCAACAAGGAAGTTCAGGGAGGAATTGCGATGCTGCGTAGAGTTGCGCTCGGCCTGCTCATGGCGGCCGTTGCCGGCCCGGCCTTCGGGCAGGCCTATCCCAACAAGCCGATCACCATCATCGTGCCGTTCGCGGCCGGCGGGCCGACCGATCTCATGGCACGCATCGTCGGCGAGCGCATGGGCAAGGAGCTCGGCCAGCAGATGATCATCGAGAACGTGACCGGCGCGGCCGGCACGATCGCCATGGGCAAGCTCGCCCGCTCCGCGCCCGATGGCTACACGATCGGCATCGGCCATCTCGGCACCAACGTGGTGAACGGCGCGATCTACAAGAACCTGAACTACGACCTGATCAACGACCTGACGCCGATCGCGCTGCTGCCCTCCAACCCGCTGCTGGTCGTGACTTCGAACCAGGTGCCGGCCAAGGACCTGAAGGAGCTGGTCGCCTACCTGAAGGCCAACGCCGACAAGGTCTCGGGCGGCACCGCGGGCATGGGCTCGGGCTCGCACATCGGCGTGCTCGCCTTCTTCGACGGCACCGGCACCGGCTATCAGCTCGTGCCCTATCGCGGCACGGGACCGGCCGTGCAGGACCTGATCGCCAACCAGATCCAGATCATGATCGACCAGTCCTCGAACTCGCTGCCGCACGTCCGGGCCGGCAAGATCAGGGCCTATGCCGTGACGGCCAAGCAGCGCAACGCCGCCGCGCCGGAGATTCCCACGACGGCCGAGGCCGGGTTTCCCGGCATCGAGGTCGCGATCTGGCACGGGCTGTGGGCGCCCAAGGGTACGCCGCGCGACATCATCAACAGACTGAACGCCGCCGCCGTGGCCGCTCTGAAGGACCCCGAAATCCGCAAGAAGCTCGAGGATCTCGGCCAGGACATCCCGACGCCGGAGCAGATGCAGCCCGACACGTTCGCCGCCTACCAGAAGGCGGAGTTCGCGAAGTGGAAGCCGATCATCGACAAGGCCGGCGTCAAGATCGAGTGACGCCTCAGTCCCTGTAGTTCGGCGGCACCGGGCACGGCGGCAGGAGCTTCTCCAGCGCCTTGGCGACGCCCAGCAGGCGCGCGTCACCCCAGCGCTTGCCGGTGAGCTGCAGGCCGATCGGCAGCCCCTCCTTCGAGAAGCCGCAGGGCAGCACCACCGACGGCTGGCCGGTCAGGTTGGCCAGGAAGTTGTAGGCGGTGCCGGCGAAGAAATACGGATGGCCGACGCCGTCGATCACGAGCGGATCGCTCTGCTTCTGGCGGATGAAGGCGGCGTCCGGCATCACCGGCATCAGCCAGGCATCATAGTCGTCGAGGAAGGCCTCGCAGCGCCGCATCGCCTGGTCGCGGCGGTCGAGCACGGCGAAGAACTGCGCGAGATCGAGGCGCGCGGTACGGCCGACCGAGCGCGCCGTCGGGTCGGACGACGTCACATGATCGAAGAACGGCTCGCGCTCCGCGAGCGGCTGCAGCGCCCGCACGAGGTACTGGAAGAGATCGGCCCAGTCGTCCCATGCCTGCTGCCAGTCGAGCCCCGCAGGCTCGGCATGCTTCACCTTGGCGCCTGCCTTCGAGAGCAGCTTCGCCGTCGCCTGCACGACGGCCGCCGTGTCAGCCGAGACCGGCACCAGGGGATTGCTGGTGAGGACCGCGATGCGCAGCCCCTTGGCGGAAAGCTTGGGCGTGGGCCCCAGCGGCACGGGCGCGGCCTCGGCCTCATGGCCGTCGGGACCGGCGATGATGCGCAGCGCGAGCTCGA
>SCVT01000277.1 GCA_004296815.1 Reyranella sp.
TGCCTCGCGTCTGACACGCCCCGTCTTCGACACCGTTGTGTGTTCTTTCCACCACAAGTCACCTGAAAATTTGCGTGGCGGGGCAGATTCTTCTTGTAACCGTGTCGATTAGTTGTAGATAGCAAACGTACAAGACGCCCACGCACGTGCCGCTGGCCCATTGTGGTTACGCAACGACGGAAAGTGTTCTTTTTGGCAGTGCCGGCCGATTCGCTTGCGAGCGACGAGAGCCGGGTCCGGGAAGGAGCTTCTGATATGTTTGCTTACCGCGCGGGGCGTGCTCCCCGCTATTCTGTCATTTGCCCGGTGATTTCAGACCGGGCCGTCCTGTTCGCAACGCCGCTCCTGCGGCTCGAGACCCCGTCGAGTATCGGCTGACGCACGCCGCCAATTTCTGGCGCCGTCGTCCCATATCGACCTTCCACCGAACAATCCGACTAAGTGACGGGGAACCCCCCAGCGATGACCGAGCGTATTTTTCGTTATCTCCGTGAGCAGCAGCCCGAGACGCCGTGCCTGGTGATCGACCTCGACGTGGTCGAGAACAACTTCCGGCGCATGCGTGAGCTGCTGCCCGCGGCGCACATTTTCTACGCCGTGAAGGCGAACCCGGCTGCACAGGTGTTGGCTCGTCTAGCCACGGCAGGTTCCAAGTTCGACACGGCGAGCCGCGGCGAGATCGAGCTCGTGCAGGCTGCCGGCGTCGCGGCCGACCGCATCTCCTTCGGCAACACGATCAAGAAGGAAAAGGACATCGCCTGGGCCTACCAGCAGGGCGTGCGCCTGTTCGCCTTCGACAGCGAGGCGGAGCTGCAGAAGCTCGTCCGCGTGGCGCCGGGCGCGCGTGTGTTCTGCCGCGTGCTGGTCGACTGCGGTGGCGCCGAGTGGCCGCTCAGCAAGAAGTTCGGCTGCGCGCCCGAAATGGCAAAGGACCTGCTGCGCAAGGCCAAGCAGTGGGGTCTCGACCCCTACGGCATCTCCTTCCATGTCGGCAGCCAGCAGACCGACCTCGAGCAGTGGGACAAGGCGCTGGGCCAGGTCTCGCAGATGTTCTTCGCGCTCGCCGAAGAGGGCGTCGACCTGCGCATGGTCAACCTGGGCGGCGGCTTCCCCGCGCGCTACCGCGCCGAGGTCAACAGCCTCGAGGCCTACTGCGATGCGGTGAACCGCGCGCTGGTGCGCCACTTCGGCAACCGCATGCCGGAGGTGATCATCGAGCCGGGCCGCTCCATGGTGGGCGACGCGGGCGTGATCCAGAGCGAGGTCGTGCTGGTCTCGCGCAAGGCCGCCGGCGACCGCAAGCGCTGGGTCTACCTCGACATCGGCAAGTTCTCGGGTCTCGCCGAGACGATGGGCGAGAGCATCAAGTACCGCCTGCGCACGCCCGGCGAGGGCACGCGCATGGGCCCGGTGGTGCTGGCCGGCCCGACCTGCGACTCGGCCGACATCCTCTACGAGAAGACGGAGTACAAGCTGCCCCTGTCTCTCAAGCCCGGCGACAAGGTCGAGATCCTGGCGACCGGCGCCTACACGACGACCTACTCGTCGGTCGCCTTCAACGGCTTCGCGCCGCTCAAGGCGGTCTGCATCTGAACTGACACACTTCAGGCGTACGGAGCGACGGGGCCTTGAGAAAGGCCCCGTTGCTGTTTTTACTGACTGCTGCACGAAAGGAACGGGGACGCTGAAATGGCGAAGAAGACTGCGCGCAAGCCCTCCGACAAGAAGTACCTGTCCTTCAACGGCCGCATGGTCATCGTGGGCTTCGGCTCGATCGGGCAGGGCGTGCTGCCTTTGATCCTGCGCCACATCGACATCAAGCCCGAGCAGATCGTCATCATCACCGACGACATGCGCGGCGGCGAGAAGGAAGCGGAGCGCTACGGCGTCGAGTTCGTCGAGAAGCGCCTGACGGAGTCCAACGTCCGTGCGACGCTCGACAACAGGCTCGGCCAGGGCGATTTCCTGGTCAACCTCTCGGTCGAGGTCGCCTCGACGGCGCTGGTCGAGCTTTGCCAGAAGAAGGGCGTGCTCTACCTCGATACCTGCATCGAGCCGTGGCCGGGCGGCTATTCGGACCCGAGCCTCTCAGTCTCGCGCCGTTCGAACTACGCGCTGCGCGACACGATGCTGAAGCTCAAGTCGCGCTTCAAGGGCGGGTCGACGGCGGTGGTGGCCCACGGCGCCAACCCGGGCCTGGTGTCGCACTTCGCCAAGCAGGCCCTGGTGAACATCGCCCGCGACACCGGCGTGAAGACGCCAGTGCCGACGACGCGCGAGGGCTGGGGCAAGCTCGCCCAGCGACTGGGTATCAAGACGATCCACATCGCGGAGCGCGACACGCAGGTCTCGCCGGTCCCGAAGGAAGTGGGCGAGTTCGTCAACACCTGGTCGATCGACGGCTTCGTTTCCGAGGGCGGCCAGCCCGCCGAGATGGGCTGGGGCACGCACGAGAAGGCGCTGCCGCCCGACGGCAAGCGTCACACCTTCGGCTGCGATGCCGCGATCTACCTCAATCGTCCGGGTCTGCTGACACAGGTGCGCACCTGGACGCCGATCGAGGGGCCGTTCCACGGCTACATCATCACGCATAACGAATCGATCTCGATCGCCGACTACCTGACCGTTCACGACGGCAAGAAGGTCGTCTACCGGCCGACCGTGCATTACGCCTATCACCCGTGCGACCAGGCGATCATGTCGATGCACGAGATCGCGGGTAAGAACCTGAAGCAGCAGAAGCGCCAGCGCCTGATCGTCGACGAGGTGACCGAGGGCCGCGACGAGCTCGGCGTGCTGCTGATGGGCCACAAGAAGGGCGCCTACTGGTACGGCTCGCAGATCGACATCCACGAGGCGCGCAAGCTCGTGCCCTACAACAACGCGACCTCGATCCAGGTCGTGGCGCCCGTGCTCTCGGGCATCATCTGGGCGCTCGAGAACCCGAACGAAGGCCTCGTCGAGGCCGACGAGATGGACTTCGCGCGCAACCTCGAGATCTGCATGCCCTATCTCGGACCGGTCGTCGGCAAGTACAGCGACTGGACCCCGCTCGAGGGCCGCGGCGAACTGTTTCCGGAGGATGTCGACAAGTCCGACCCTTGGCAGTTCAAGAATTTCCGCGTGGTCTGACAGGTATCAGTCGAGCCAGCGGCACCGCTCTAGGTCGAGACGGCCGCTGGCATCGAACTTGAGGCCTTCCTTCTCCAGCAACCGCCGCTGGACGGCATCGCCGCCATTGCGCGACAGGCTGTAGGAGATCTCGCCCTTGGCATTCACGACCCGGTGCCACGGGATCTTGATCGCCGGGTCGAGACGCTGAAGCACGCGGCCGACCAGCCGGGCGCGCCGCGGCAGGCCGGCCATCGCGGCGACCTGGCCGTAGGTCGCCACCCATCCCCGGGGAATGCGGCGGATCACGTCGTAGATGGCTTCGACGGCTTCATCGCCTTCGGCGCGGGCATCCTGAGGCAGCTTGCGCTTCGCTCGCGCCGGCCGCTTGCCTCGATCGCCGGTCGCCCAGCTTTCCAGCAGCCTGGACGCCGTCAGCCTGAGGCCCTTGTCGGGACGACGCATCCTGTGAATCCCCCAGGGCTAGAAGAGGCAATCCGCCCGCGCGGCCACCGGGATCGGGTCGGCCGGCATGTCGAGGCGGCAATGGTAGTCGAACGCGGCGCGGTAGGGTGCCGCGATCCGGGCCTTGGCCTGAATGGGCAGGACGACGCGGCCACCGCGCCGGTCGATCTGCTGGCGGCCGTAGGCGATGCTCAGCCCGTCCGGGAAATAGGCCTCGAACATCGAGTGGCCTGCCATCGAGGTGAATTCGAGGGTCAGGATCGCGCCGTCGAGGCACTCGAAGCGCGGGCCGCTCTTCAGCACCCCCGTCTCCGTGGTCTTTCCCGACGGGCCGGAGATCGTCCAGCGCGCGGTCGAGGCTTGCCGGGACGACTCTGCCTTCAGGGCGCCGCAGGCCAGCTCCGTCGGTTGGGCCTGCGCGGCGCCAGCGAAGGCCATCATCAGTGCGAGTATCGCGGTCTTTCTCATCGGCCCGATCAGGAAAAGAAGATGAACGTCAGCAGCACGAATAGCGGCACGAGGATACCGCACGACCAGGCCATGTAGCCGAAGAAGCTCGGCATGCGAATGCCTGCCTCCTCGACGACCGCCTTGACCATGAAGTTGGGGGCGTTGCCGATGTAGGTGTTGGCACCCATGAACACCGCGCCACACGAGATGGCGGCCAGCGTGCCGGCCAGCGTGCCCATCAGCAGCTGGGCGTCGCCACCCGCCAGGTTGAAGAACACGAGGTAGGTCGGCGCATTGTCGAGGAAGCTCGACAGGATACCGGACAGCCAGAAGTACCAGGCATCGATCGGCTGCCCGTCGGGCCCGGTGACGAGGGCGACCAGTGGCGCCATGGCGCCGTCCTTGCCGGCGCGCAGGATGGCGAGTGCCGGTGCGATGGTGATGAAGATGCCGGCGAACAGCTTGGCGACCTCGAGCATCGGCCCCCAGCTGAACGCGTTGTCCGAACGGACCCGTCGCGAGGTGAGCTTGAGCGAAAGCGTGCAGATCGCCGCCAGGGCGAGGTCGCGCAGCACGTTCTGCGGCTCGAGCGGGACGTGGAAGACCGTGAACTGCACACCGGGCTTCCAGGTGCCGCTCGCCAGCACGATGCCGACGATCGCCATCAGAAGGATGACATTCACGCCACCTTCGATGCGAATCGGCGATTCCGGCGTGGGGTCGCGCTTGAGATGGCCTTCCTTGCGGTACCAGTAGCTGTCGAGCGCGAAGAAGACCGTGAGCAACACGATGGCGCAGACCAGCATCTCGCTGAACAGGTGCGTCGTCGTCCAGAAGAAGCTCACGCCCTTGAGGAAACCGAGGAACAGCGGCGGATCGCCGAGCGGGGTCAGCGCACCGCCTATGTTGGACACGAGGAAAATGAAGAACACGAAGACGTGGATCTTGTGCTTGCGGTCGTCGTTGGCGCGGATCATCGGCCGGATCAGCAGCATCGAGGCACCCGTCGTGCCCATCCAGCCGGCCAGCACCGTGCCGATGGCGAGCAGAGCGGTGTTCATCGACGGCGAGCCGTGGAAGTTGCCGCGGATATGGATGCCGCCGGTGACGGTGAACAGCGCCAGCAGAAGCACGATGAACGGGATGTAGTCGAGCAGCAGCAGGTGGGCGATCTCGTAGACCGCCGTCGGCACGCCGTAGAGCGCGGCAAAGGGTACGATCACGAGCAGAGCCCACGCCGCCGACACTTTGCCGAAATGGTGATGCCAGAAAGACGGGGCGGCGAGTGGCATCACGGCAATCGAGAGCAGGATGCCGATGAAGGGCAGCACCCAGAGCAGGCCAAGATGACGTCCGTCGATTGCCGGCGCGTCGGGACTGGCCGCCAGCGACGGGAACGCCGCAAGGAGCGTGACGGTCAAGACCGCCAGTGCGACCGAGAATTTCATCGGGCTCAGCTTAGGTAAGTCGCCGTGACGCCGCCATCGACGGTGAGCGTGTGGCCATTCACGTAAGCCGCCGCCGGCGAGGCGAGGAAGAGGGCGGCGCCGGCGATCTCCCACGGCTCGGCCCAGCGCTTGGAAGGGCAGCGCAGCCGCATTTTCTCTCCAGCCGGCGACGCGATCAGGGCCTCGTTGGTCTCGGTCGCGAAGAAGCCGGGCGAGATCGCGTTCGACGTGATGCCCGTGGCGGCGAATTCGGCGGCCAGGGCGCGGGCGAGGGCGGCGAGGCCGGCCTTCGCCGCGATGTAGGACGACGCGCCGGGTGTGGCGAGCTCGGCCGCGATCGAGGTCACGAGGATCAGCCGGCCCCAGCCACGCTGGACCATGCCCGGCACCACGAGCTTGATAAGCGCCTGGCCAGCCGACAGGTCGGTGTCGACAAGGCGGGCGAAGTCGTCCGCGGCGATCTCGGTGAAGGGCCGTCGGTCGCGCTCGCCGACATTGTGGATCAGGATGTCGATCGGTCCGATCTCGGACAAAGCGGCGGCCATCGCGGCCCGGTCGGCCATCTCGAAGGCGATGGCGTCGGCGGCGCGGCCGGCGGCCCGCAGCTCGGCCAGGCGCGGCGCCAGTCGCGCGAGGGACCGCCCGTGCAGCAGCACGCGGGCACCGGCCTCCGCCAGCCCCTTGGCCATTTCCCAACCCAGCCCGCGGCCCGAGCCGGTGACCAGCGCCGTGCGGCCGTCGAGGCGGAATTTGTCGGGAAAGGTCGACATGGGGCGGGCAACTCGTCTATTGCGACGGCCGAGTTAGCTTTGGATTTCCGCATGCTGCAACTGCCTAAAGTCATCGGTCATCGCGGCGCGATGGCCTACGCGCCCGAGAACACGCTGGAGTCGTTCCGCGAGGCCGCGAAGCACGGCGCGACCTGGGTCGAGATCGACGTCAAGCTGACCGCCGACGGCGTGCCCATCGTGATGCACGATCCCTCGCTCAAGCGAACCATGGGCATCGACCGGCTGGTGGCCGATATGCGGGCGGCCGAGCTGCCGGCGGCGGTGCCGACCTTCGAGCAGGCGATCGCCTGCTTCGGCGAGCTGGGCCTCGGTTGCAACGTCGAGATCAAGCCCTGCGACGGCCGCGAGGAGGAGACCGCGCGGGTCACCGTCGCCACCCTCCGGAAGCACTGGCCGTCCTCGCTGCCGGCGCCGCTGCTGTCGAGCTTCAAGGATGCTTCGCTCGCGGCGGCCAAGCAGGCTGCGCCGGAATTTGCCCGGGCCCTGCTGATCGGCGAGCTGAAGGACGACTGGCACGGCCGCGCCGCCACCTTGGCCGCCGCCGGCATTAACACCAACGGCAAGCAGCTCACGGCGCCCCGGGCGATAGAGGTGAAGAAGGCGGGCTATGCCCTCAGCGCCTATACGATCAACGACCCCGAGGTGGCCCGGATGCTGGTCGCCATGGGGGTGGACTGCATCATCACCGACGCGCCCGACCTCATCCTGGCCGGTCTCGGCCGGTAGCCGGCCATTTCGGGGTTGCGTTCGGTGCGCAGTCTTGGTGGACTGTCATCAGACTGAAATAAAACAGACACATCGCAGTCTTAGGCCACGTCGATACATCGGCAGGGCTTCATTGGGAGGTTTACTCGATATGACACGGATTCTTCTGTCTTCCGTCGCGGCTGCGGCGGTTCTGGCGAGCGCGCCGTCTGCCATGGCGCAGACCGAAATCCAGTTCTGGCACGCCATGGGCGGCAATCTCGGCGAGGCGGTGAACGCCCAGGCCGAGGGCTTCAACAAGTCACAGTCCGAATACAAGGTGGTCCCGGTCTACAAGGGCTCCTACACCGAGACCCTGACCGCCGCGATCGCCGCCTTCCGCGCCAAGCAGGCGCCGCACATCGTGCAGGTCTTCGAGGTCGGCACCGCCAACATGATGGCCGCCAAGGGCGCGGTCTATCCGGTCTACCAGCTCATGGCCGACCAGAAGGAGCCGTTCGATCCCAAGGCCTTCGTCGGCCCGGTCACCGGCTACTACTCGACCACCGACGGCAAGCTGCTTTCGATGCCGTTCAACTCCTCGACGCCGGTGCTCTACTGGAACAAGGAGCTGCTGCAGAAGGCCGGCCTCGACCCGAACAAGCCGCCGACAACCTGGCCGGAGCTGGGTGAGATGGCCAAGAAGGCGGTCGCTGCCGGCGCCAAGTGCGGGTTCACGCCGCAGTGGCAGACCTGGACGATGATCGAGAACTTCGGTGCCTGGCACAACCTGCCCTACGCCACCAAGGAGAACGGCTTCGCCGGCATCGACATCGAGCTGAAGTTCAACGATGCGCCGCGCATCAAGCACATCGCGACGCTCGCCGAGTGGGGCAAGGACAAGACGTTCGTCTACGGCGGCCGCGAGGGCAAGTCGACGGCGCTGTTCAACGCCGGTGATTGCGCCTTCCACATCGCCTCGTCGGCCACGGCGTCGGCGATCGAGAAGGCGCTGGGCAAGGACAAGTTCGGCATCGGCATGATGCCCTACTGGCCCGACGTCATCGCCAAGCCGCAGAACTCGATCATCGGCGGCGCCACGCTGTGGGTGCTGCAGGGCAAGCCGACGCCCGAATACAAGGGTGTCGCCAAGTTCCTGAGCTACCTGTCGAGCGGCCCGGTGCAGGCCAAGTGGCACCAGGAGACGGGCTATGTGCCGGTTTCGCTGGCCGCGGCCGAGATCACCGAGAAGGACGGCTTCTACAAGACCAACCCGGGCCGCGACATCGCCGTGAAGGAGCTGACGCTCAACCCGCCGACGCCGAACTCGAAGGGCCTGCGCATCGGCAACTTCGTGCAGATCCGCGACATCGTCGACGGCGAGCTCGAGAACGTGTGGTCGGGCAAGAAGGACGCCAAGACGGCGCTCGACGATGCC
>SCVT01000278.1 GCA_004296815.1 Reyranella sp.
TAGCCCGCTTGTCCGGGTTGCGCAGGAACCGCAAAAGGCCGCATGGGGCTTTTGCTCAAGATCGCGCTGTTCGGCGTCGCCGTGTACGGGGTGTGGAAGACCTTCCGCTACTGGAAGGGCATGTTCGACCGCTTCACGGGCAAGCCGGAGGTGCCACCTCCGCCGCCTCCGGTGCCCAAGCCGGCTCCGCCGCCGCCTGCGGCAGCCGCGCCGGCCCGCAAGGTCATCGTCGAGGATACGGTCCAGTGCGCCGGCTGCGGTGCCTACATTTCGACCGCTGCCGAAAAATGCGGCCAGTGCGGCCGTCCACGGCCATAAGGCCGCAGTCCCCGGGTAGCGTTCTGGCAGCCTTGACCGGGGTGGGGGTGGAACCTATTTTGCCGCACCGCAAAAACGGCCATAAGTCGCGGAAATAAAAGGCCTTCTGAGCTTCGGGGAATACCGGTGTCGAACCCCACAGCAGCGCGTGCCAAGCCAACGTGCTTCCAGGAACTCATCCTCACCCTGCAGGAGTATTGGGCGGCCCAGGGCTGCCTGATCCTGCAGCCCTTCGACATGGAAATGGGCGCCGGCACCTTCCACACGGCGACCACGCTGCGCGCGCTGGGGCCGAAGCCGTGGCGGGCGGCCTATGTGCAGCCGTCGCGCCGCCCGACGGATGGACGCTACGGCGAGAACCCCAACCGGCTGCAGCACTACTACCAATTCCAGGCGATCCTGAAGCCGTCGCCGCCCGACATCCTCGAGCGCTATCTGGGCTCGCTGGATGCGATCGGCATCGACACCTCGCTGCACGACATCCGCTTCGTCGAGGATGATTGGGAGAGCCCGACGCTCGGCGCCTGGGGGCTCGGCTGGGAAGTCTGGTGCGATGGCATGGAGATCACGCAGTTCACCTACTTCCAGCAGGTAGGCGGCATCGAAGTCGACCTCGTGGCCGGCGAGATCACCTATGGGCTCGAGCGGCTTGCCATGTATCTCTTCGACAAGAAGACGGTCTACGAGCTGCCCTTCAATCGCGCTGACTCCGAGGTGCCGCTGACCTACGGCGATGTCTTCCTGCAGAACGAGCAGGAGCAGTCGGCCTACAATTTCGAGCATGCCGACACCGAGATGCTGTTCCGGCATTTCAACGATGCCGAGAAGGAGTGCGGCAGGCTGATCGAGAAGAAGCTGCCGCTGCCGGCCTACGAGCAGTGCATCAAGGCGAGCCACACCTTCAATCTGCTCGACGCGCGCGGCGTGATCAGCGTCGCCGAGCGGCAGAGCTACATCCTGCGGGTGCGCGACCTTGCCAAAGCCTGCTGCGAGGCCTGGCTGGCCACGCAGAAGAAGGCGGCCTGAGATGGCCGAGCTTCTACTCGAGCTGCTTTCCGAGGAGATCCCGGCGCGCATGCAGGCGCGGGCGGCGGACGATCTGAAGCGTCTGGTCTGCGACGGGCTGAAGGGCGCAGGCATCGGCTTCGACAAGGCGCAAGCCTTCGCGACACCGCGACGGCTGGCGCTGGTGGTCGACGGCATCCCGGCGCAGCGCGACGATGTCAGCGAGGAGAAGCGGGGGCCCCGGGTCGGTGCGCCCGACCAGGCTGTCCAGGGATTCCTCAAAGGCGCGGGCCTCGCCTCGCTGGAGCAGGCCGAGAAGCGCGACACCGGCAAGGGCGAGTTCTGGTTCGCCGTGATCACGAAAAAGGGTGGGCCGACGGCCGACGCCCTGCCGGCGGTGATCGACGCCGCGATGAAGGCGCTTCCCTGGCCGAAATCGATGAAATGGGGCAGCGGCACCATGCAGTGGGTGCGCCCGCTGCAGGGCATCGTGGCGCTCTTCGACGGCAAGGTGCTGATGGGCGCGGTCGAGCCGGGCGGCGGCATGGCGCCGGTAGCGTTCGGCGACACCACACGCGGCCATCGCTTCCTCAGCAAGGGCGAGTTCAAGGTCTCGGGCTTTGCGGACTACGCGGCCAAGCTCAGGGCCGCTCACGTCATTCTCGATCCGGCCGAGCGCAAGAAGATCATCCTCGACGGTGCGCGCAAGCTGAGTGGCGCCGCGCAGGTCTCCTTGAACGAGGACGAGGGGCTGCTCGACGAGGTCGCGGGTCTCGTCGAATGGCCGGTGCCGCTGCTGGGCACGATCGATGCGCAGTTCATGGACGTGCCGGCCGAGGTGCTGATCGTCTCGATGAAGACGCACCAGCGTTACTTCGCCACGGCCAAAACGGGCGGCGCGCTGGCGAACCGCTTCGTCGTCGTGGCCAACAACGTGGCGCGCGACGGCGGCAAGACGATCGTCGACGGCAACGAGCGTGTGCTGCGCGCACGCTTGGCCGACGCCAAGTTCTTCTGGGACCAGGACCGCAAGCAAACACTGGAAAGCAGGCTGCCGGCGCTGAAGCAGATCGTGTTCCACGCCAAGCTCGGCACGCAGGCCGAGCGCGTCGAGCGGATCGTGAAGCTGGCAGGCGCGCTCGCCAAGGCAGTGCCGGGCGCCGACGCGGCCCAGGTCGAGCAGGCGGCGCGGCTTTGCAAGGCCGACCTCGTGAGCGGCATGGTCGGCGAGTTTCCCGAGTTGCAGGGCGTGATGGGCCGTTACTACGCGCTGGGCGAGAAGCTGCCTGCCGCGGTGGCCGACGCGATCGGCGATCACTATGCGCCGGCTGGCCCCAACGATCGTTGCCCCAGCGCGCCGGTCTCCGCGGTCGTCGCGCTGGCCGACAAGCTCGACGCTCTGACGTCGTTCTGGTCGATCGGCGAGAAGCCCACGGGTTCACGCGATCCCTTCGCATTGCGCCGCGCGGCGCTGGGCATGATCCGCATCATCGTCGAGAACAAGCTGCGGCTACCCCTCAAGCCCTTCCTCAAGGCCGATGACCTGCTCGCCTTCTTCGCCGAACGCCTCAAGGTGCAGATGCGCGAGAAGGGCGTCCGCCACGATGTCGTCGATGCCGTGCTGGCGCTCGGCGGCGAGGACGATCTCGTCCGTTTGCTAGCGCGTGTCGAGGCGCTTCAGGCTTTCCTCGGCAGCGAGGCCGGCAAGAATCTGCTGACCGCCTATGGCCGCGCGGCGAACATCGTTCGCGCCGAGGAAAAGAAGGACAAGGCCCTTGCGGCGAAGATCGCGGGTACGCCTGACGACGCCCTGCTGGAACAAGCCGAGGAGAAGGCCGTTGCTTCCGCCTTGGCGGAGATCGAGCGAGCCGTGAAGCCGGCGCTGGCGGCGGAGGATTTCGCCGGCGCCATGAAGGCGTTCGCGGGTTTGCGTGGGCCGATCGACTCTTTCTTCGACAAGGTCACAGTGAACGTCACGGATAGGCCCGATTTGCGGCTAAACAGGCTGAAATTGCTCAACCAGATACGCGCCACCATGGATTCGGTGGCCGATTTCTCGAAGATCGAGGGCTAAGCATGGCCAAGTGGGTCTACAGTTTCGGGGATGGCACGGCCGAAGGCCGCGCCGAGATGCGCAACTTGCTGGGTGGCAAGGGTGCCAACCTGGCAGAGATGTCGAGCCTCGGCCTGCCGGTGCCGCCGGGGTTCACCATCACGACCGAAGTCTGCACCTATTTCTACGACAACAAGAACACCTATCCGCAGGAACTGAAGGACGAGGTCGAGAAGGCGCTCGTCAGCGTCGAGAAGGTCGTCGGCACCAAGTTCGGCGATCCGGCCAATCCGCTGCTGGTGTCGGTCCGGTCGGGCGCGCGCGCCTCGATGCCCGGCATGATGGACACCGTGCTCAACCTCGGCCTCAACGACAAGACCGTGCTCGGCCTGGCCAAGTCGTCCGGCGACGAGCGCTTCGCCTGGGACAGCTACCGCCGCTTCATCCAGATGTACTCCAACGTCGTGCTTGACGTCGGCCATCACTATTTCGAGGAGGCACTGGAGCTCCGGAAGGAGGATCTCGGCGTCCACATGGACACCGACCTCAAGGCCGACGACTGGCGCACCGTGGTCGGCGAGTACAAGAAGCTCGTCGAGAAGCGGACAGGCAAGCCGTTCCCGCAGGAGCCGCGCGAGCAGCTCTGGGGCGCCGTCGGCGCGGTGTTCGAATCGTGGATGAACCAGCGCGCCATCACCTATCGGCGTCTTCATTCGATCCCGGAGAGCTGGGGCACCGCGGTGAACGTACAGGCCATGGTGTTCGGCAACATGGGCGAGGATTGCGCCACGGGCGTCGCCTTCACGCGCGATCCGTCGACCGGCGCCAACCTGTTCTACGGCGAGTACCTCGTGAACGCTCAGGGCGAGGATGTCGTGGCCGGCATCCGCACGCCGCAGCATCTCACCGTGCAGGGCAAGCTCGCCCAGAAGTCGGACGCGCCGGCGATGGAAGAGGTGATGCCCGAGGTCTTCAGGCAGCTCGATGGCGTACGCCACAAGCTCGAGAAGCACTACAGCGACATGCAGGACATCGAGTTTACCGTGCAGCGCGGCAAGCTCTACATGCTGCAGACGCGCAACGGCAAGCGAACGGCGAAGGCCGCGCTCAAGATCGCCGTCGACATGGTCCGCGAGGGCGTGATCGACAAGAAGGAAGCGGTGGCGCGCATCGTGCCTTCCTCGCTCGACCAGCTCCTGCATCCGACGCTCGACCCCAAGGCGCAGCGCAAGGTGATCGCCAAGGGTCTGCCGGCGTCGCCAGGCGCCGCGTCGGGCAAGGTCGTGTTCACTGCCGACGAGGCCGAGAAGCAGGCGCGCGGCGGAGAGAAGGTCATCCTGGTGCGCCGCGAGACCAGCCCCGAAGACATCCACGGAATGCACGCTGCCGAGGGCATCCTGACCTCGACCGGTGGCATGACCAGCCACGCCGCCGTGGTGGCGCGCGGCATGGGCAAGCCCTGCGTCGCGGGCGCCGGCGACGTGCGCATCGATGGCAAGGCCGGCACGCTCTCGGTGCGCGGCACGGTGGTGAAGACCGGCGACCACATCACGCTCGACGGCAGCACCGGCGAGATCATGCTGGGCGTCGTGCCGACCGTTCAGCCCGAGCTGAGCGGTGATTTCGCCGAGCTGATGGCCTGGGCCGACGAGTTCCGCACGCTCGGCATCCGCACGAACGCCGAGACTCCGACCGATGCCGCACAGGCCCGCAAGTTCGGCGCCGAGGGCATCGGCCTCTGCCGCACCGAGCACATGTTCTTCGAGGGCGACCGCATCGTGGCCGT
>SCVT01000279.1 GCA_004296815.1 Reyranella sp.
GGCCTCGAGCGGATCGCCCGGACGCCAGGCACGGAACAGCAGCGGCTGGCCGCGGCCCTGCACCACCGGCAGCGCAAGCTGGCAGCCCTGGTTGTGGAACTCGATCATCAAGGGCCGGATGTCGATCTCGTCCTTGATCGGCCAGAAGCCCGAGACGGCGCACGGCGTCTCGATCGGACGCTCATTGCGCAGCATGGCCAGCAGGCCGTCGGCAGCGGCGCGGCGCTCGGTATCGCCCAGATCCTGGCGCCACGCCAGCATGGCGCTGCGCAGGGTCTGCTTGTCGTCGATCTGGGTCATGCCGGAAGAAGCAAGGTGGGGCGGCTCCACGATGGGCCGTGGCTCGTAGAACCTCCAAGGCCTGCAAAAGCAGGTGGGCGTCGTGTAGCCAAGACCAGGGTCAAGGCCAGGAACAACTCCCAGGAGTTCTTATTGGCCCCGGGGTTTTAAGCGAACCACGCACCGCGCAGAAATCCGCCCCACAGCCAATCTAGGCACTCGGGGCGGCCGCCGCAATGCGACGAGAGCACAGTATTAGGCCGCGCCGCTGACCTTCTTCGACATCTTGTCGACGCGCGCCGTGATCAGGTCCTCGAGCGCCGAAGCCAGCGTCTCGGCGCTGTCGGTGGCGCTCGCCCGCGCCGTCTCCGCCGCCTTGGCGATGCCGCGCGCCTCGCGGCTCTCCTCGGCCAGCAGCAGCGACGCGAACACGAGCAGCTTCACTTCCGGCGCACCGGGCAGCTGCAAGCGAAGCTCGCTCACCTTTTCGTCGACATAGGCGGCCAGTTCCTGGACCCGCGCTTCCTCGCCCTCGCCACAGGCGAGCTCGTAGGTACGATTGGCGATCTGAATCGAAACCTGCGGCATTGTCCGCTTCTCCTGTTATTGCGCCTTATCTGGCGTTTGAGGGGACGCACACTTTGCCACGTCGGGCGCGTCGGCGCACCCCGCGAACTGGGAGTAACCGGAAGTTTCGTTACTGCTGGTCGGCGGCGAGCAGCGAGCGGATGTATTCCATCGCGCGTTCGAGGCGGCCCTCGACTTCGATCGCCACCTTCTTCAGCTCGTCGTGCTGGCGCTCGAGCTTGTCGAGGCGGGCGGCGAGTTCGTCGGCGCGGGCCTGCTCGGCACGCAGCCGCTCGTCGACCATCGATTCGAGGCGGGTCAACGCACTGTCGACGCGGTCCTTTGCACTGGCTGCCTTGGACATCGCTCCCCCGCCAGCGGATCGCCGTCGGTCGCCCTCGCCCGGCTGCATCTGCTCCATCGCGAAAGGATAAGTGCAGCGCCTGTTAGCGGTCAACATCTGGGCGCTGGAAGCCGCGAAACGCCGCAAGATGTTGGTCTCGTATGAGGTTTTGCGCATTGACGCGCCATGGGGTGGTCGGCATGTTGCGCGCCATTCGAAAAAGCATACGGCGCACCAACAAAATGACCGAACAGACCGCCGCCTCGCGCGACATGGCGAACGCCATCAGGGCCCTGGCCATGGACGCCGTGCAGCAGGCGGACTCCGGTCATCCCGGCATGCCCATGGGCATGGCCGACGTCGCCACGGTCCTCTTCTCCAAGTTCCTGAAGTTCGACGCCTCTGAGCCCAACTGGCCCGATCGCGACCGCTTCATCCTGTCGGCCGGCCACGGCTCGATGCTGCTCTACTCGCTGCTGCATCTCACCGGCTACGCCGACATGACGCTCGACGAGCTGAAGAGGTTCCGCCAGCTCGGCGCCAAGACCGCGGGCCATCCCGAGTACGGCCACGCGAGCGGCATCGAGACGACGACCGGCCCGCTCGGCCAGGGTCTCGGCAACTCGGTGGGCTTCGCGCTCGCCGAGCGCCTGATGGCGGAGCGCTTCGGCAAGGACATCGTCGATCACTTCACCTACGTGATCGCCGGCGACGGCTGCCTGATGGAAGGCGTCGGCCAAGAGGCGATCACGCTCGCCGGCCACCTCGGCCTCGGCCGCCTGATCGTGCTGTTCGACGACAACGGCATCTCGATCGACGGCCCGACCTCGCTCTCGACCTCGGAAGACCACAAGAAGCGCTTCGCCGCCGCCGGCTGGCACGTGCTCGCAGTGGACGGTCACGATGCCGACGCCGTCACACGCGCCATCCGCAAGGCGCAGAAAGTCACCGACAAGCCCTCGCTGATCGCCTGCAAGACGGTGATCGGCTATGGCGCGCCGACCAAGGCCGGCACCGCCGCCACGCACGGCTCGCCGCTCGGCAAGGATGAGATCGCGGGCGCCCGCGCCAAGCTCGGCTGGAGCCACGGCCCGTTCGACATTCCCGAGGCGACCTTCTCCGCCTGGCGCAAGATCGGCGCGCGCGGCAAGTCGGCCCGCCGCAAGTGGACCAAGCGCCATGCCGCGATGACGGCCGAGGATCGCGCCGAGTTCGACCGCCGCATCAAGGGAGACATCCCGCCTGCGGTCGGCGAGGCCATCGCGGCCTTCAAGACGAAGATCGCGGCCGAGAAGCCCGCTTGGGCGACGCGCAAGTCGAGCCAGGAGGCGCTCGAGGTCATCAACCCGGTGCTGCCCGACACGATCGGCGGCTCGGCCGACCTCACCGGCTCGAACAACACCAAGACCGCCACGCTGAAGGGCGCCTCGCGCGCCGACACGGCCGGCCGCTACGTCTATTACGGCATCCGCGAGCACGCGATGGCCGCGGCGATGAACGGTATGGCCCTGCACGGCGGCGTCATCCCGTACGGCGGCACCTTCATGGTGTTCACCGACTACTGCCGCCCGTCGATCCGCCTCTCGGCACTGATGGGCGTGCGGGTCATCTATGTGATGACGCACGACTCGATCGGCCTCGGCGAGGACGGCCCGACCCATCAGCCCGTCGAGCACCTGCCCGCGCTGCGCACGATCCCGAACCTGCTGGTGATGCGCCCGGCCGACGCGATCGAGACCGCCGAGTGCTGGCAGATCGCGCTCGAGTCGAAGACGATGCCGAGCATCATCGCGCTCACCCGTCAGAACGTGCCGACGGTGCGTGGCGCCGGCGACGAGAACCTCTCCGCTCGCGGTGCCTACATCCTGGCCGGCGACGAACAGGCATCGATCCGATTGATCGCCTCAGGCTCGGAAGTGCAGCTCGCGCTGGCCGCGCGCGATCTCCTGGCGAAGGACGGGCTCGACGCCGCCGTCGTGTCGATGCCCTCGTGGGAGCTGTTCGCGTCGCAGGACGACACATATCGCAACAAGGTCATGGGCGGCGACGGCACGGTGCGCGTAGCCTGCGAGGCGGCGGCCGGCTTCGGCTGGGAGCGCTGGCTCGGGGCCAAGGGTGCGTTCGTGGGAATGACGGGCTTCGGCGCTTCGGCCAAGGCTTCGGATCTGTACAAGCATTTCGGCATCACGGCCGAGGCGATCGCCGCAGCGGCGCGCCGGCTGGCGCAATAACGGAGGGACCAATGGCTGTTCGGGTTGCAATCAACGGCTTCGGCCGCATCGGCCGCAATGTGCTGCGCGCCATCATCGAGTCGGGCCGCAAGGACATCGAGGTCGTGGCGATCAACGATCTCGGCCCGGTCGAGACCAACGCCCACCTGTTCCGCTTCGACTCCGTGCACGGCCGCTTCAACGGCGAGGTGAAGGTCGACGGCGACACGATCGATGTGGGCCGCGGCAAGATCAAGGTCACTGCAGAGCGCGACCCCGCCAAGCTGCCGCACAAGGCGCTGGGCGTCGACATCGCCATGGAGTGCACCGGCATCTTCACGTCGAAGGACAAGGCCTCCGCGCACGTCACCGCCGGCGCCAGGCGCGTGCTGGTCTCGGCCCCCGCCGACGGTGCCGACCTCACGGTCGTCTACGGCGTGAACCACGACAAGCTCACCAAGGATCACATCGTCGTCTCGAACGCCTCGTGCACGACGAACTGCCTGGCGCCCGTCGCCAAGGTCCTGCACGACTCGGTCGGCATCGACCATGGCTTCATGACGACCATCCACGCCTACACCGGCGACCAGCCGACGCTCGACACGATGCACAAGGACATGTACCGCGGCCGCGCCGCGGCGCTGTCGATGATCCCGACCTCGACCGGTGCCGCCAAGGCCGTCGGCCTCGTGCTGCCGGAACTCAACGGCAAGCTCGACGGCGTCTCGATCCGCGTGCCGACGCCCAACGTCTCGTGCATCGACTTCAAGTTCGTCGCCAAGCGCAAGACCGACAAGGACGAGATCAACAAGGCCGTGAAGCTCGCCGCCGCCAACCAGCTCAAGGGCATCCTGGGCTGGACCGACGCGCCGAACGTGTCGATCGACTTCAACCACGACAGCCACTCGTCGACCTTCCACATGGACCAGACCAAGGTCATGGAAGGCACGCTGGTGCGCGTCATGAGCTGGTACGACAACGAGTGGGGCTTCTCCAACCGCATGTCGGACACCGCCGTCGCGATGGGCAAGCTCTAAGCCGGACGCTTTACAGCAGATAGTCCGCGAAACGCCTCCTCGATCCCGACCGGGGTCGAGGGTGGCCGCCACGCCGATTGCCATTCGGCGAGGCCCAGAAGGTGGTCGAGCATCAGCTTGGCCGCCTTTTTCGTGTCCCGCGCCAGGATCGCCTTCACGATGTCGGCGTGGTCGTGCGGGCCGGCGCAATTGTGGAAGCGCTCCGGCGCTGCCTGCGAGAAGTGCATCGTCGAACGGGTCAGCAGGCCGCGCAGCAGCTTGGAGAGCTGCTCGTTGCCGCAGAGCTCGGCCAGCAGCACGTGGAACTCGCCCGACAGGCCGAACAGCCGGCCGCGATCGTCGTTGCGGACGGCAATCCGCTCCTCGCCGACATGCGCCTTGAGGCGCTGGGCCTCCGGCGGGCCGTGCCCCGCGCACAGCCGACTGACGATCGCCGTCTCGAGCATCGTACGCACGTCGTAGATCTCTCGTACCTCCTCGACAGTAAGCGCAGGCACGAAGGTGCCGCGGTTGGGCACCGCCTCCAGCCAGCCCTCGTGCACCAGCCGGTGCAGCGCCTTGCGAACGCGCTCGCGGCTCACCTTCAAGACCCGGGCAAGCGCCGGCTCGGCCAGCTTGGTGCCGGGCAGTAGCCGACCCATCAGCATGGCACGCCGGATCGTGTCGTAGACCGCCCTGTCGGTGGCGACGTCGCCTTTTCGGCGGCGAGACAGGCCTTTGGCACGTGGACGGGCCATTGGTCAGCTCTGTCGGAATAATGTGCACATTTGAAATCGATATGTGCACAAAACGGGCCAGCCTGGCCAGTTTGCTGCGCTTTTCCGGCCCCGGCCGCGCAATTCACTTGGCACGCAGCTTGCGTCCGTTCCGACGAGGAGGAGCTGCATGCCATCGTCCCCGGCCGGCCGGACACTCGACGTCGAAGACCTGACGGTCCGCTACGGCCAGGCGCTGGCGGTCGACGGCGTCACGCTGGCCATCGAGCCCGGCGAGGTCGTGGCCCTGCTCGGCCCCTCGGGCTGCGGCAAGACTACCCTGCTCCGCGTCATCGCGGGCTTCGTGCGCCAGGCCGGCGGTCGCGTCCGCGTCGACGGTGCCACCATCGACCACCTCCCCTCCAACCAGCGCAACATCGGCATCGTCTTCCAGAACTACGCGCTGTTCCCGCACATGAACGTGGCGGAGAACGTGGCCTATGGGCTGCGCGCCCGCGGCGTGCGCGGGCCCGATGTCATGGCGCGCGTCGCGAGCTGTCTCGATACCGTCCAGCTCGGCGCCTTCAAGGAGCGCCTGCCGCGCCAGCTCTCGGGCGGCCAGCAGCAGCGTGTGGCCCTTGCCCGTGCGTTGGCCGTCGAACCGTCGATCCTGCTGCTCGACGAACCGTTCGCCGCCCTCGACCGCAACCTGCGCCTCGACATGCAGATCGAGGTCAAGCGGCTGCAGCGCACGCTCGGTCTCACGACCATTCTCGTCACGCATGACCAGGACGAGGCGATGAGCGTCGCCGACCGCATCGCCGTCATGAACAAGGGCAAGGTCGAGCAGTTCGACACGCCGGTCGCGATCTACGATCGGCCGCAGACTCTGTTCGTCAACGGCTTCATCGGCACAACCAATCTGATGAACGGCAAGATCGCCTCGTTGCAGAACGGCACGGCGACCGTGTCGCTCGATGCCGGCGCGACCCTTAGCCTGCCCGCGCCGCCCGGCATCGGCCTCGGCGCACCCATCCAGCTTTCGGTGCGGCCCGAGCAGCTTGCGCTCTCGTCGGTGCCCGGCCCCGATGCCTGGAGGATCGAGCCCGGTCTCAGCCTGCCGCTCGGCGGCCAACTCGTGCACGAGGCCCGCACCGCCGACGGCGGCGCGCTGAAGATCGTCGAGCCGCGCCGAGCCTCGGCCGCCGACACCGCTCGCCTCTACTGCACGCTCGCCGCCGACGCGCGCCCGTCCCTGTTCCCGCGTTCAACCTGACAACCACGGAGTAGCCTCGCCATGTTCAGTCGCAGAAACCTGCTCGTCGGCGCCACGGCGCTCGGCGGCGCCTCGCTCCTGCCCGCGATCGCCCACGCCAAGGGCAGCGTCGCCGCCGCCATTTATCCCGGCACCTGGGAGGAGGCCTTCCGCGCCACCGTGGCACCGGCGCTGAAGAAGAAGGACAATATCGACGTCGAGTTCCAGCCCCTGTTCGCCGTCGACCAGGTGGCCAAGGCCAAGGCCGCGCGCGGCGCGCCGCCGTTCGACGCCTTCGTGCTCGATCCCGGCCCGCGCATCACCGCCATCGAGGGCGGACTGTTCGACAAGTTCGACTCCAAGAAGTTCAGCAACCTCTCCAAGATGCCGGCCGGCCTGGTCGACGAATGGGGCGTCGGCGTCAACGCGCAGGTCGTGGGCATCGCCTACAACCCGAAGAAAGTACCGGCGCCCAAGGGCTGGAAGGATCTCTTCACCGACCCGTGGGTCTCTCGCCTCGGCCTGACCGGCTTCCAGACGACCTTCGGCACCGTGTCGCTGATCGAGATCGCCAAGGTGTTCGGCGGCTCGGAGACCAACGTCGAGCCCGCTCTGGTCGAGCTCAAGAAGGTGCTGCCGAAGGTCGCCGCGGTCGGCCAGCCGGCCGCCATGCCGGGCCTCTTCCAGCAGGGCCAGTGCGACGTGATCTACACCAACACCCAGACCGTCGCGACGCTCAAGGGCCGCGGTGTCGACATCGAGTTCGTGAAGCCCGAGACCGGCGCCATCACATTCCTCACGACGCTTCATATCGCCAAGGGCGCGACCGACGTCGAGAACGCCTACAAGTACATCGACATCGTCGCCAGCAAGGAAGTGCAGGAGGCGCTCACCAAGCCGCCCTACAACTTCATCCCGGTCAACAAGGACGTGCCGCTGCCCGACTACCTGCCGATGAAGAACCTCGACGAGATGTCGACCTACATCCGGCACGACTGGGCCAAGATCAACCCGCTGCGCGCGGGCTGGATCGAGAAGTTCAACAAGGAAATGGCGAAGTGAGGAAGCTGGCGGAGTGGCAGCTCGCGCTGCCGCTCGCGCTGGCCTTCATCTCGATCTTCCTGGCGCCGCTCCTGCTGCTGGTCGGCGTCAGCTTCTTCAATGACGACAAGATCAGCCAGCCGGGCTTCGGGCAGTGGATTAAGTTCTTCGGCGATCCCTTCAGCTACAAGGTGATCGCCGACACGATGCTGCTCGGCGTCAAGACGGTCGCCGCCACGATCCTGGTCGGCTACCCGCTGGCGCTGGTCTATCTCGACGCTTCGCCCCGCGTGCAGAGGGTGCTGATCTTCATCATCGTTCTGCCGCTGCTGCTCTCGGTCGTGGTGCGCACCTTCGCGTGGATCGTCGTGCTGGGCCGCGAGGGCGTGATCAACCAGCTCCTGATGTCGCTTGGCATCATCTCCGAGCCGCTGAAGCTCCTGCAGACCGAGCTCGGCCTCGTGATCTCCCTCACCCAGATCGAGATGCCGCTGATGCTCCTGCCGCTGATCAGCGTGATGTCGCGGCTCGATCCCAATTTGCGCGATGCCTCGGCGGCGCTGGGCGCCTCGCGCTGGCGCACGCTCTTCACCGTCATCGTGCCGCTCAGCATGCCGGGCCTTGTGGCGGGCTGCCTGCTGGTGTTCGCCAGCTCGACCACCGCCTTCATCTCACAGACCGTGATCGGCGGCGTGCGCCTCATCTACCTGCCGCTCCTGATCTGGCAGCAGTCGCTGGTCGTCTTCAACTGGCCGTTCGCCGCGGTGATCTCGATCTCGCTGCTCGTGTCGGTCCTTACGGTCGTGAGTGCGCTTTCCTGGTTCGGCCGCAAGTCCGGAGGCTATGTCCATGGGTAGACGGCGCAGCCTCGGCGACATCTCCTACATGATCGTCGTCTGGACGCTGGCGGTGCTGGCGCTGCTGATCCTGGTGGCGCCGGTCGTGATCGTGCTCACGACCTCCTTCACCGAGGGCCGCTCGCTCAAGTTCCCGCCCACCGGCTTCTCGCTGCAATGGTACGAGGCGCTGTTCGACGCCTCGAAGTCGCGCCAGATCCATCGTGCGGTCGGAAACTCGCTCGAGGTCGCGGCCTGGTCGACCGCCTTCGGCGTGCTGCTGGGATCGATGGCCGCACTCGGCATCGCGCGCAACCGCCACCGGCTGGCGCGCGTCGCCGACGGCTTCTTTCTCTCGCCGCTGGTGCTGCCCGGCCTCACCTTCGGCCTTGCCGCGCTGATGTACTTCACCCTTATCGGCTTCCGGCCGTCGCTGAACCTGATCATCGCCGGCCACATGATCGTGACCGTGCCCTTCATCCTGCGCACCACGACGGCCAGCCTCTCGCAGCTCGACCCGGCCCTGAACGACTGCTCGCAGAGCCTGGGAGCGAGCTGGCTCTACACGCTCCGCCGCGTGACCCTGCCGCTGATCGCACCCGGCATCCTCGCCGGCGCGTTCCTGGCCTTCATGGCCTCGATCGACAACGTACCGGTGTCGCTCTTCCTGTCGACGGCCCGCACCGACATGTTGCCGATCCGCATGTGGGGCATGATGGAGAGCACCCTCGACCCGCGCATCGCCGCCGTGTCGGGCGTGTTGATCACCGCGGCCTTCCTGTTGATGCTGGTCATGGAATGGACGGTGGGATTGACCCGCCGCATGCGCGACTGACGAGGAACGCCAGATGGAACTGACACCCCAGCCCCTCACCAAGGAAGCCTTCGCGCCGTATGGCGACGTGATCGACGTGCCCGATGCGCCCGGCCGCACCTATTACGAGGACGCGCTCGGCAACCTCAGGCCCGAGGCGCATGCCAGCCTCTCGGTCAGCCTCAAGCCGGAGACTCCGGAACGTCCGCTCAAGGCCGAGCTGCTGGAGCGCCACGAATTCTCCTCACAGACCTTCGTGCCGCTCGACGTCGCGCGCTGGCTGATCGTCGTGGCGCCGCACGCCAAGG
>SCVT01000026.1 GCA_004296815.1 Reyranella sp.
GGTGGCGCGGCGGGACAAACGGCGGTTCACATTTTCCTCCCAAACTTCAGGTTCGTTGCAGGCTGCCTAACATGGCCGCGCTGGCAAATCCGCCACAATTCCCGTATCTATTCGCCGTGCGGTTGCCCCCGAATCGCCGGGCTTTTCCGGCGGTTCGCGCCCTCTCTCACATGGGGTCCGCGCCAAGGAGGATATCTTGAAGAGGCGCACTTTCGTCTCCGGCTCGGTCGCGCTCGCTGCCGCCGGCACTCTGGCCGCCCCGGCCTTCGCCGCGACCATCAAGCCGTACAGCTGGGATCTCAACCCGCCGACCGACACGCGCGACAATTTCATCGCCTGGGGCAAGGCCCGCGGCGAGGATCCGGTGTTCCTCGGCCAGCGCTGGGACCGCTTCCAGGCCCTCCTGAAGAACAAGGACATCTGGGGTGCGCCCACCATCCGCGCCTTCCTGCTCACCCCGCGTGAGGAGTTCGCCTCGGTCAATCCGGCGATCTACAAGCGCGCCTACGAGCACAACTTCCTCGACATCGGCTACGGCGTGACCATGTCCGGCCCGCATCTGCAGGGCCGCATGACCAACGTCCTCGACATCAAGCGCGGCGAGAAGGTGCTCGAGATCGGCACCGGCTCGGGCGTGCAGGCGGCCTATCTCGCCAACCTCACCGAGAACACCTACACGATCGAGATCATCACGCCGCTCGCCCAGCGCACCCGCGCGCTGTACGACAAGCTGATCGACAAGGGCTACACCGAGTTCAAGCACATCAAGACCAAGAACTCGGACGGCTACTACGGCTGGGCCGATGCCGGCCCGTTCGACAAGATCATCGTGACCTGCGGCATCGACCACGTGCCGCCGCCGCTGCTGCAGCAGCTCAAGGCCGGCGGCATGATGGTGATCCCGGTCGGCCCGCCGGGCGCGCAGCGCGTGCTCAAGGTGACCAAGACCCAGGGCG
Organism: Reyranella sp.; assembly: GCA_004296815.1. GTDB lineage: Bacteria > Pseudomonadota > Alphaproteobacteria > Reyranellales > Reyranellaceae > Reyranella. The sequence continues at coordinate 957 of SCVT01000026.1, forward strand.
CCGACGGCTCCATCACCACGAGCCGCGAGGACATCTACGGCGGCAAGATCGTGCCGTTCGTGCCCTTCACCAAGCTCGAAGGCGACAAGATCGTCGGCACGCACAACCGCTGACATGACGTGATCGAGGGGCCGCGCGCACCCGGCGCGCGGCCCGTCTCGGCCGCACCGGCGGCCCAACAATGAACGCGCCCCTCTAGAGATCGCACAAAGCGGTCCAACAATAACGACGGAGATACCCCTTGGCCGTCACGGTCGATCTCGATCATCGCCCGCCACTTTCCTTTTATCTGTCCGTAGGCCTGGTCGCCGGCAGCATCATCGCGCTGCAGATCGGCATCATGCGTGTCTTCTCCGTCGGGAGCTGGGCGCATTTCGGCTCGCTGGTGGTGAGCCTCGCGATGTTCGGCTTCGGCCTCACCAGCGCGGTGATGTGCGTCGGCAAGGGCTGGTTCGAGCGTCACTGGGAAGGCTCGATCAAGTGGGCGCTGCTGGCCTTCGGGCCGCTGATGGTCGTGTGCAACCTCGCCGCCCAGCAGGTGCCGTTCAACGCGATCTTCCTGATCTCCGACCCGATGCAGAAGTGGCGTCTGTTCGCCAACTTCGTGCTCTACTTCCTGCCGTTCCTCGCGGGCGCGCTCTATCTCGGCGTGGTGTTCCTGAAGGCGCAGAAGACCTTCAACCGCGTCTACTTCGCCGATCTCGTGGGCTCGGGTCTGTGTGGCCTCACGGTCCTGCTCGCCATGTATTTCTGGCGGCCCGACGATCTCATCATGGCGCCGCTGCTGCTGTGGCTGGCCGGTGGCGTGCTGTGGTTCGTGGCGGTCGGCGATCGCCGCGGCATCGGCGCCATCGTGGTCGCCGCCATCCTGTCGGCCGCCGTGCACTACGTGGCGCCTTCGGTGCTCGGCATCCCCAAGCTCGCCGTGTCGGACTACAAGGGCGTCTCCTACGCCCGCAAGTTCCCCGACAACCAGCGCGTCTACGAGCGCGCCTCGCCGTTCGGCTATCTCGAGGTCTATTCGAGCTCCTACCTGCACTTCGCGCCGGGCCTCAGCGACAACGCGGCCTTCAACCTGCCGAAGATGCCGTCCAACGCCTATCTCGGCCTCTACATCGATTCCGAAGGCCCGTCGGGCATCATCAAGGACCTGCCGGCGGAGGAGACCGCGTACTTCCGCTTCCTGCCGATGTACTACCCCTATCTCCTCAAGAAGGACCCGACGACGTTCGTGGTCCAGTTCGGCGGCGGCATCTCGACGGCGGTGGCGCTGAAGTCGGGCTCGGAGAAGGTGACGGTCGCCGAGGGCAACCCGGCAGTCCTGACGGCCTTCCGCGAAGACAAGCACCTGCGCGACTTCACCGGCGACGTGCTGAACAACCCCAAGGTCACCGTCATCGACTATGACGGCCGCCTCTACGTCGCCCACACCAAGAACCGCTACGACATCGTCGACCTGTCGCTCGCGGACTCGGCCGGCCTCTCGAGCCCCGGCGGCTTCTCGATCGTGGAGAAGTACTCCTACTCGCGCGAGGCGATGGAAGCCTACATGCGGGCGCTGAAGCCCAGCGGCATCCTCTCGGTCACGCTGTGGAACAAGGAGGAGCCGCCCAAGTCGGTCCTCAAGCTCTACGCGACGATGGTCGCGGCGGCGCGCCAGATCGACGGCGGCAAGGACATCGCCCAGAAGTTCTACGTCGTCTCGTCCTACCTCTCGACCGCGACCGTGCTCTACAAGCGCGACGGTTTCACCGCCGACGAGATCGCCAAGCTCAACGCGCATACGAAGGCCATGTCCTTCGACGCGATCTACTATCCCGGCCTCAAGGTCGACACGTCCGAGCTGCAGCAGATCCTGACGGATTATCGTGAGCAGTTCTTCGGTGCGCCCTCCGATCCGACCGCGCCGTCGGACAAGGAGCCCAACGACAAGCCGCCGCCCGGCGCCCCCGGCAGCGAGACCACGCAGGTCAAGGAAGGCGACGCCCCACCGGCGCCGCGCGTGCCCGCGACCGTGCTCGGCCGTCTCGCCTGGCACTACCTGATCGAGGGCGGCTGGCAGAAGGTCGCCGACGAGTACGTCTTCGACACGCGCATCCTGACCAACCACCAGCCGTACTTCGCCGCCTACATCAAGGTGCCGGACCTGCTGAAGTTCACCGACCGGCTCGAGACGGTGCAGGACGAGTGGGGCTACCTGCTGCTGTGGGCGACCTTGGGCATCGCCACGGTCTTTGCGCTGACCCTCGTGCTGTTCCCCGTCGTCTTCGGCTGGCGCACGATCTTCAGCCACTATCCCGGCAAGGCCGGGACGATGCTCTATTTCCTCTGCCTCGGCCTCGGCTACATCATCGTCGAGGTGGGCATGATCTCCCACTTCATCCTGGCGCTCTCCAATGCCACGGTCTCGGCCTCGGTGCTGATCACCGGCATGCTGGTCTTCTCCGGCATCGGCAGCTTCTTCTCCGAGCGCTATCTCGACCGCGCGCGCAGCTTCATGCCGAAGGTGTTCCTGGCGATCTTCGTGATCCTGGCGACCTACGCCTTCACCATCGACTACGCGCTCGACTGGATCGGCACGCTGCCCTATGCGCTCCGCATCCTGCTCTGCCTGCTGATCGTCCTGCCGCCGGCCTTCCTCATGGGCTTCCCCATGCCGACGGCGATGACGATGCTCGGCCGCCTGGGCAAGGACCACATGTTCCTGTGGGCCTGGGGCATCAACGGCTGCTTCTCGGTGATCGGCGCTGCCCTGGTGCCGATCGTGGCGACGAGCTTCGGCCTGCCGGCCGTCGTGCTGGTCGGCGCCTTCGCCTACCTCGTGGCGATGCCCGCCTTCTTCTCCGTGATCAAGCCGCTGCCCCAGTTTGCGGGAGTCGGGCGGCCCCTCGGAACGGGACAAGCCACCGCGTGAAGCGGCGGGCGCTGCTGCTGGGGGCTGCCTTGCTGATACCGACCGCCGCGCACGCCCAGCCTAAGAAGCCCGCCAAGCGCCAGGCGGCGAAGCCCAAGGCTCCCGCGACGCCCGTCGCGGCGGCGCCGGCCGGGCTCAAGGAGGCGAAGACGCAGCTCGTCGCCTTCGACGCCTCGCCGTTCCCCTATCGCGGCTTCATCCCGGACACCAACAAGCAGTTCCTCGACAAGCGCGACGGCGCGAGACGCGGCCATTCGAACAGCCGGGGCGACGTCTTCTGGGAGGACCAGGCCTACAGCGACCGTCGCTCGCTGCTCTACCTGCCGCAGGGATTCGATCCCGCGAAGCCGGTGCTGATCGTGCTCTATCTCCACGGCAATGGTGCCACGCTGGAGCGCGACGTCGCCGTGCGCCAGGCCGTGCCACGGCAGATCGCGGAGTCGGGCCAGAACATCGCGCTCGTGGCACCGCAGTTCGCGGTCGATGCCGCCGATTCCAGTGCCGGCAATTTCTGGCGCGGCGGCCACTTCGCGAAATATCTCGACGAGGCGGCGGAGCGGCTGATGCGGCTCTACGGCAAGCGCGAGGCCGGCCGCGGCTTCAACCTCGCCTCGGTGGTGATCGTGGCCTATAGCGGCGGCTATCTGCCGACCGCCTATGCGCTGGAACGCGGCGGCGCCAACCATCGCGTGAAGGGCGTGATCCTGATGGACGCCCTCTACGGCGACGAACCGAAGATCGCGACCTGGTTCGCCGCGCGCCGCAGCCAGGCCTTCCTGCTCAGCGCCTACACCGACTCCACGAAGGACGAGAACGCGACCCTGCAGGGCCTGCTGGCCAGGCGCCGCATCTCCTTTTCCCGCAGCCTGCCGCGCAGCCTGTCGGCCGGCACGGCAGCCTTCGTGGCCACGGGCGGCCTCGACATGCATGGCGATTTTGTTACGCGCGCATGGGCGTCAGACCCGCTGAAGCAGGCGCTCGCCCTGATTCCCGGTTACGCCCTGGCTCATGCTAAGAAGGGGGCATGAGCGACCCTCTTCGCCAGGAGCTCCTGGACATCTTCGTCGGCCGCGCCACGAAGCGCTACGGCCTCTCCGAGATCAACCAGCTCCAGCATGCGCTGCAGGCCGCGGCGCTCGCCGAGGCCGACGGCGCGCCGCCCGCGACGGTGCTCGCCTCGC
>SCVT01000280.1 GCA_004296815.1 Reyranella sp.
CTGCGACCGGCTCCGCAAGGAGATTGGCGACAAGGCTTTCAAGACGTGGTTTGGCGAGGTCGAGCTGGGTGAATTGAAGGCCGGCAAGCTCCGGCTCTACGCGCCCACGCGTTTCGTGCGCGACTGGGTCGGCCGCCACTACGGCGACCGCGTCCTCTCCTATTGGCAGTCGGTGAACACCGAGGTGAAGAACGTCGAGGTGAACCTCGTCCCGCCGCCGGCGCCCCGTCGCCCGAGCGACATCATCGCCGTGCCGCCGGTCCCCTCCTCTCAGAGCTTCCAGCCGCCGATGCCGCGGCAAGGTCCGCCGATCAGCCGCGGGGTCGACGAGATCTCGCAGGCGCCCGAGGCGCGCTACACCTTCGCCAACTTCGTGGTCGGCAAGCCCAACGAGTTCGCCTACGCGGCCGCGCGCAACATCGCCGAGCAGGACCACCCGCTGCCGGAGCGCAACCCGCTCTATATTTTCGGCGGCGTAGGGCTCGGCAAGACCCACCTGATGCACGCGATCTGGCATCAGATCCGCGAGCGCGACCCCAAGACCCGCGTTCTCTACCTGACGGCCGAGAGCTTCGTGAACCGCTTCATCCAGGCGTTGCGCACGAAGAACACCGGCCAGTTCAAGGAACTGTTCCGCAACGTCGACGTCCTCATGGTCGACGACGTGCAGTTCATCTGCGGCAAGGAAGCCAGCCAGGACGAGTTCTTCTTCACGTTCAACTCGCTGGTCGAACAGAACAAGCAGATCGTGCTCTCCTCGGAGAAGCCGCCGAGCGAGCTGCAGGACATCGAGGAGCGCATGCGCTCCCGCCTCGGCAGCGGCCTCGTGGCCGACATCCACTCCTCGACCTACGAGCTGCGCCTCAGCATCCTGCAGACCAAGGCCGAGACGGCGCGCGTGCCGGTGCCGACCGCGGTGCTCGAGTTCCTCGCGCACAAGATCAGCACCAACATCCGCGAGCTCGAGGGTGCGCTCAACCGCGTCGTCGCGCACGGCCAGCTGATCGGCCGCGAGATCACCGTCGAGATGGCGCAGGACGTCCTGCACGACCTGCTGCGCCAGGCCGACCGCAAGGTCACGGTCGACGAGATCCAGCAGCGCGTGGCCGCCCACTACAACATCAAGCTCGCCGAGATGAGCTCGCCGCGGCGCGCCCGCTCGGTCGCACGGCCACGACAGGTCGCGATGTATCTCGCCAAGCAGCTCACGACCTTGAGCCTGCCGCAGATCGGCAAGCGGTTCGGCAACCGCGACCACACCACGGTCATGCACGCCGTTCGCAAGATCGAGGAGCTGAAGGTTTCCGACCTCTCGATTGCAGAGGACGTGGAGTTGCTCAAGCGACAGTTGCAGGGCTGACGCCTGCCAGAGCCGGCTTTTGGAACGGGCCCCGAAAGGGGCCCGTTTTACGTGCGGAATCAGGGTCTAAGAGCCTCAAATTACGGGCGAATTCGCTTCCCGCCGGCCGCCCGCGTGGTATAGTCTCCGACCGTTCCGCCGGGTCTTTCTCGGGCCTGCGAAACGGGGTGTCTGAACCGCTTATTTTGGCCCCTCGCACAGCGACCAATCCATGAAACTGACGATCGAACGGGCAGCCCTCCTGAAGGCGCTGGCCCATGTCCAGAGTGTGGTCGAACGGCGGAACACGATCCCCATTCTGTCCAACGTGCTGATCACTGCTCAAAAGGGCCGATTGAGCCTCGCAGCGACCGACATGGATCTCGCCATCACCGAATCGGTCGAGGCGAGTGCCGCCAAGACCGGCTCGACGACGGCGCCAGCTCATACGCTGTACGAGATCGTGCGCAAGCTTCCGGACGGGGCGCAGGTCGAGCTCGAGACCGCCTCGGACGGCGGCAGCCTGGTGATCCGCGCCGGCCGCTCGCGCTTCACCCTGCAGTGCCTGCCGCCGGCCGATTTCCCGGCGATGACCGAAGGCGACCTGCCGCACCGCTTCCAACTCCCGGCGACCGACCTCAAGGGCATCATCGACCGGACCCGGTTTGCCATTTCGAACGAAGAAACCCGCTACTACCTGAACGGCATCTACTTCCATGCCGCCACTGCCGGCGGCACCCAGGTGCTCCGCGGCGTGGCGACCGACGGCCATCGCCTGGCCCGGGTCGAGGTGCCGCTGCCCAAGGGCGCCGGCGAGATCCCGGGCGTGATCGTGCCGCGCAAGACCGTGGGCGAGGTCCGCAAGCTCCTCGACGAGAGCGACGGCTCGGTCGATATCGAGCTCTCCGACACCCGCATCCGCTTCGCCTCGGGCAACGTCACTCTGGTCAGCAAGCTGATCGACGGCACGTTCCCCGACTACGAGCGCGTCATCCCGACGGGCAACGACAAGGTCCTGAACGTGCCGTGCAAGGAGTTCGCGCACGCCGTCGACCGCGTCTCCACGATCTCCACCGAGAAGTCGCGCGCCATCAAGCTCGCGGTCGCCAAGGGCGTGGTCACGCTCTCGGCCACCAGCCCCGACGCCGGTAGTGCTACCGAGGAGATCGAGGTCGAGTACAAGGATGCCGCCCTCGAGATCGGCTTCAACTCGCGGTACCTGCTCGACATCACCGAGCAGATCGCCGGCACGGAAGCGCGCTTCCTCATGGCCGACGCCGGCTCCCCCACCCTGGTGCGGGACGGCGCGGACGAGAGCGCGCTCTACGTGCTCATGCCGATGCGGGTATGACCGCACAGGCCATCAGCGCCCTCGCCTATTCCTCCGACGCCGTAGCGGGCACAGCGCCGGCGCTTCTCGCCGTGCGCCAGATCCGGCTGACCGACTTCCGCAACTACCGCCAGATCCGCCTCGACTGCGGCATGGAGCCGGTCGTGCTGGTCGGCGGCAACGGCGCCGGCAAGACCAACCTCCTGGAAGCGCTCTCCTTCCTCGCCCCGGGCCGCGGCCTGCGCCGCGCCCGGCTCGACGAGGTCTGCCGTCGCTCCCGATCGGAGGAGCCGTCGGCCACGGCCTGGGCAGTGGCGGCCACGCTCGATACGCCCGACGGCCGGATCGCCATCGGCACCGGCCTGGAGCCGGCCCGCAGCGAAGGCGGCCTGCCGCGCCGCGTCGTGCGCATCGACGGGCGGCCGGCGCAGAGCCAGACCGCGCTCGGCCGGCATGTCGCGGCCGTCTGGCTGACGCCGCAGCTCGATCGCCTGTTCCTCGATGGCGCCAGCGAGCGCCGCCGCTTCCTCGACCGGCTGGTCACGGCACTGCATCCCGAGCATGCGGGAGACGTCGCGGCCTACGAGAATGCGCTCCGGCAGCGCGCGCGCCTGCTGGCCGACGGCAATCGCGACCCGCACTGGTTCACGGCGCTGGAAGACACGATGGTCCGCCACGGCGTGGCGCTGGCCGCGGCCCGCGCCGACACCGTGCAGCGCCTCGACGCCGCCGCACGCCTGGGCGTCGGCCCCTTCCCCCGCGCCTCGCTCGCCATGACGGGCGAGGTCGATGGCTGGGTGGCCGGCATGGCCGCAATCGATGCCGAGGACAGGCTGCGCGGCGAATTGGCCGCCGCGCGCTTGCGCGACGCCGAGGCCGGCACCACATCCTGTGGGCCGCATCGCAGTGACCTCAGCGTCCGCCATCTCGACCTCGACCTGCCGGCCGCCGAGGGCTCCACGGGGCAGCAGAAGGCCGTCCTGGTTTCGATCGCGCTCGCGCATGCGCGGCTGGTGGCGCTGTCGCGCGGCCGGCCGCCGCTCCTGTTGCTCGATGAAATCGCGGCCCATCTCGACCAGGAACGGCGGGTGGCGCTGTTCGACGAGGTGGTGGCGCTCGGCGTCCAGAGCTGGATGACGGGCACCGATGCCGAACTCTTCAAGCCGCTCCTCGGCCGTGCGCAGATCCTGCGCGTGACCGACGGATCCATCGCGGCGATCTGAACCCTTTTCGGGAAGACCATGGCCATGAGCGATACTGATTTCACGCCGGGCGCCGAGGAGTATGGCGCGGATTCCATCAAGGTGCTGCGCGGGCTCGAGGCCGTGCGCAAGCGGCCGGGCATGTACATCGGCGACACCGATGACGGCACCGGCCTGCACCACATGGTCTACGAGATCGTCGACAACGCCATCGACGAGGCGCTGGCGGGCTACTGCGACGGTGTCGAAGTCGTCCTGCACGGCGACGGCTCGGTCACGGTGCGCGACAACGGCCGCGGCGTGCCGGTCGACATCCACAAGGAAGAGGGCATCTCGGCCGCCAACGTCATCTTCACGCAGCTCCATGCCGGCGGAAAGTTCGACCAGAATTCCTATAAGGTCTCGGGCGGCCTGCACGGCGTCGGCGCCGCCGTCGTCAACGCGCTGTCGTCGCAGCTCGACCTGCACATCTGGCGCAACGGCAAGGAGCACTTCCTGCGCTTCCGCCACGGCGAGCCCGAGGAAGACCTCAAGGTCGTGGGCGACGCCCCGGCCGGCAAGCACGGCACCGAAGTGACCTTCCTGCCGTCGACCGGAACCTTCACCAAGACCGAGTTCGATTTCGCCACGCTGGAACACCGTCTGCGCGAGCTCGCCTTCCTGAACTCAGGCGTGAAGATCGTGCTGACCGACGAGCGCGGCGCCGAGCCCAAGGTTTCGGAGCTGTTCTACGAGGGCGGCGTCGAGGCTTTCGCCAAGTACCTCGACCGCAACAAGACGGTGCTGCACAGCCCGCCAGTATCGATCCGCGGCGAACGGGAGGGCATCTCGATCGAAGTCGCGATGCAGTGGAACGACAGCTATCACGAGACGATGCTGTGCTTCACCAACAACATCCCGCAGCGCGACGGCGGCACCCATCTCGCGGGTTTCCGCGGCGCGCTCACGCGCACGCTGAACAAGTACGCCGACGAGAGCGGCATCTCCAAGAAGGAGAAGGTCAACCTCACCGGCGACGACATGCGCGAGGGCCTGACCT
>SCVT01000281.1 GCA_004296815.1 Reyranella sp.
GATGGTTGTTGTTAGTGCCCCTCTGCCCTTCGCGGGCAACCGTCGCAGCTCAATTTCAGAGGGTTGGTGTCCGCCGCCACAAACCGGTCGGACCAAAGCCCCCCAAGGGGCTATCGGAACGTAGTCTCATTCCCCCTGATTGCCAACCGATTAATGCTGCGACGCCACCACGCGGTCGATGCCGCCGAGGTCCTTCCGGGGAGGTGTCGGAACCAGCCCGGCTGCAGCGAAAATACCCGCAATATCAGGAGCTTGGCGCTCGCCACCCTCGACGACCACCCAGCCGCCGGGGACCAGCAATCGGGCCGATTCCGCGGCGATTATCCGATAGGGTGCCAGCCCGTCCGGGCCCCCGTCGAGGGCCAGTTTGGGCTCGTGCAAAGCGACCTCCGGCATGAGCCCGCCAATCGTTTCGCTCTCGATGTAGGGCGGGTTGGAAACAACAAGATCGAACGGTGTTCCGAGTCCGTCCGTCCATCCCGGTTGCCGCCAGTCGGCCGTCACGAACGTCGTCCGCGACGCCACACCGAGGGCTTCCGCATTGGCGCGCGCGACCTCGAGCGCGGCACCCGAGGCATCCATCGCGACACCGCTGGCTTGGGGATACTCCCTGAGCAGCGTCAGCAGCAGGCAGCCCGATCCAACACCGAGATCGAGCATGCGCAGCGGCTGGCTGCGATCGGCGAAGAGATCGAGGACCGTCTCGATCACCGTCTCGCTGTCGGGCCGCGGGATCAGCACCGCCGGCGAGACCTTGAACGGCAGACCCCAGAATTCGCGTTCGCCCAGGATGTAGGCCATCGGCTCGCGCCGCACGCGCCGCGCCGTGAGCTCGCGCAGCCTCGCCATCGCATCGGCCGGCGCGGCGTCCGGACCGCGCGCGATCAATTGCTCGACCGTGAGGCGTGCGGCATGGCTCAGGAGAAGGCGCGCCTCGAAGCGGACATTGTCGATGCCGGCGGCCGTCAGCGCGACCGCGGTGTCGCGCAACAGCGCATCGTACGTCGCGTTCAGGCCGCGAGCTCCGCCAGCCGCGACGCCTCGTCGTCAGCAGTCAGCGCGTCGACGATCTCGTCGAGCCCCCGCCCCTCCAGAATCTCGGCGAGGTTGTAGAGCGTAAGGTTGATGCGATGGTCGGTGACGCGGCTCTGCGGGAAGTTGTAGGTGCGGATGCGCTCGCTGCGATCGCCGCTGCCGACCTGCCCCTTGCGATCGGCGGCGCGCTGGGCGTCGAGCCTCTGCCGCTCCGCGTCGTAGAGACGGGCGCGCAGGATCTTCATCGCCTTGGCGCGGTTCTTGTGCTGGCTCTTCTCGTCCTGCTGGCTGACGACGACGCCTGTCGGCAGGTGGGTGATGCGCACCGCCGAGTCCGTCGTGTTGACCGACTGGCCCCCCGGCCCCGAGGCACGAAAGACGTCGATGCGCAGGTCCTTCTCGTCGATCTTGATGTCGACGTCCTCGGCCTCCGGCAGCACCGCGACGGTCGCGGCCGACGTATGGATGCGGCCCGAAGCCTCGGTGGCCGGCACGCGCTGCACACGATGCACGCCCGATTCGAACTTGAGGCGGGCGAAGACGCTTCGTCCGGTGACGGTGGCGATCGCCTCCCGGTAACCGCCGATGCCGGTATCCGAAAGCTCCATGACCTCGAACTTCCAGCCGTGCTCGGCGGCATAGCGCTGGTACATGCGGAAGAGGTCGGCCGCAAACAGCGCCGCCTCGTCACCGCCGGTGCCGGCGCGAATCTCAAGGATGGCGTTCTTCTCGTCGGCGGCATCCTTCGGCAGGAGCATGCGCTTCACGTTACGCTCGAGATCGGGCAGCCGTTTCTTGATCTCGGCCGCCTCCTCCTCCGCCATCGCCTTCATGTCGGGATCGGCGGCCATCGCCTCGGCGTCCTTCAGCTCCTGCTCGGCCTTGCGCCACTCGTTGACCGTCTCAACCAGGGGGCCGAGATCGGCATATTCCTTGGAGGCCGCGACGAACTTCTGCGAATCGAGGTTGCCCGCGGAGAGCGCCGCCTGCAGCTCGGCATGACGCGCGACGATCTGTTGGAGCTTGAGAAGAAGCGACATGTCAGGCCTTCAACGCCCCGGCCAGGCCGTCGAGCGGGACTTCGCGCTGGCTGCCGCTGTCGAGGTCCTTGAGCTGCACAACGCCCTTGGCCAGCTCGTCGTCGCCCAGGATGATGGCGGCACGCGCGTTGAGCTTGTTGGCCCGCTGCATGCGGCGCTTCATGTTGCCGCGATACTCCTGTTCGACGGCAATACCCAGCTTGCGCAAGCCGCGCGCGATGCCGAGCGCCTTGGCCTCGGCCGCCGGCCCCAGCGGGGCGATGACGACCGGGCGCGGCTCGGCCGCGGGTTCGTTGCACAGCATCATCAGCCGCTCGATGCCACCGGCCCAGCCGATGCCTGCGGTCGGCGGACCACCCAGCTCCGCGATCAGCCCGTCGTAGCGGCCGCCGCCCAGCACCGTGCCCTGGGCGCCGATCTGGTCGGTCACGAACTCGAAGGCGGTGTGAGTGTAGTAGTCGAGGCCGCGCACCAGCCCGGCATCGACCTGGAACGAGACGCCGGCCGCGACCAGGCCGTCCTGCACGGTCTTGAAGAAGTCGCGGCTCGCCTGGTTGAGGTGGTCGGTGAAAGACGGCGCGTCCCGGTTGAGCGCGATGTCGCCCTCGTCCTTGCTGTCGAGGATGCGCAGCGGGTTTCGTTGCAGGCGACTCTTTGAATCCTCCGACAGCTTGTCGAGGTGTCCGGAGTAGAAGTCGACCAGCACCTTGCGGTAGACGGCACGGCATTCCGGGTCGCCAAGCGAGTTGACCTTGAGCACGCAGCGCTCGAGAATTCCGAGACGATCCAGGATGTCGGCCGCTACAGAGATCACCTCGATGTCGGCACCGGGCTCCGGCGCGCCCAGCACCTCGAGGTCGATCTGGTGGAACTGGCGCTGGCGGCCCTTCTGCGGCCGCTCGTAGCGGAACATCGGGCCGGCGGCGAAGACCTTGAGCGGAAGCTGCTGCGCCAGCTCGCCGTTGGAGACGAAGGCGCGGCAGATGCCGGCCGTGTACTCGGGCCGCAGGGTGAGCGATTCGTTGCCGCGATCGTTGAAGGTGTACATCTCCTTCGACACGACGTCGGTCGCCTCGCCGATGCCGCGTGCGAACAGCTCGGTGAATTCGAAGATGGGCGTGGCCATCTCGCGGTAGCCGTAGAGGCGCGCCACGTCGCGCGCTGTGTCGACGACATGCCGGAAGCGCCGGTACTCGTCGGGGAGGAGGTCGTGCGTGCCGCGCACGGGTTGCATTTTGCTCACGGGAAATCGCCTTGGAAAATTCGTCGAAGGAAGGAAGCCTGGACCGCTACTCCGCGGCGGCGCGATGTCGGTCCGCTTCCGCGACCTTGGCGGCCTCGATCTCGGCCGCCTTCTTCTCGATCAGCTCGACCAGATGGTCGACGACGTTGGCGTCCTTCAACCGATGGTGCGGAACGCCGGCAATGTAGACCTGGTGGGTGTCGTTGCCGCCGCCGGTGAAGCCGATATCGGTCTCGCGCGCCTCGCCGGGACCGTTCACGACGCATCCGATCACCGACACCGTCATCGGCGTGGTGATGTGGGCGACGCGCTTCTCCAAAGCCTCCACCGTGCGGATCACGTCGTACTGCTGCCGGGCACAGGACGGGCAGGAGATGATGTTGACGCCGCGATGCCGGAGGTTGAGCGCCTTCAGCATCTCGAACCCGACGCGCACCTCTTCTTCCGGTTCGGCCGAGAGCGAGACGCGGACCGTGTCGCCGATGCCGGCCCACAGGAGCGCGCCGAGGCCGATCGAGGACTTCACCGTGCCGGTACGCAGGCCGCCCGCCTCGGTGACGCCGATGTGCAGCGGGTAGTCGCAGGCGTCCGCGAGCTGTTGATAGGCCGCGACCGCCAGGAAGACGTCGGACGCCTTCACGCTGATCTTGAACTCGTGGAAATCGTGATCCTGCAGGATCCGCGCATGATCGAGCGCACTCTCGACCATCGCCTCGGGGCAGGGCTCGCCGTACTTCTCAAGCAGGTCCTTCTCCAGCGAGCCGGCATTGACGCCGATACGCATGGAGCAGCCATGGTCCTTGGCGGCCTTCACGACCTCGCGGACGCGATCGGCGCTGCCGATATTGCCGGGGTTGATGCGGAGGCAGGCAGCACCCGCCTCGGCCGCCTCGATGGCGCGCTTATAGTGGAAGTGGATGTCGGCCACGATCGGGACCTTGGCCGCCCGCACGATCCGGGGCATCGCCGCCGTCGAATCCTCGTCCGGGCACGACACGCGGATGATGTCGACACCCGCCTCCTCGCATCGGCGGATCTGGGCGATGGTGGCCTCGGCGTCCGCCGTCAGCGTGTTGGTCATGGTCTGGACCGTGATCGGCGAGTCGCCGCCGACCGGCACGGATCCGACCATCACCCGCCGCGACTTGCGGCGCACGATGTCGCGATAGGGCCTGATGCTCATGCCTGCAATGTAGCGACCGCGGCCCGGCTTATCCAGCCGACGCGCTGACCGACCGGGCCGGCCGAAGGGGCGCTAGCGCGCCTCGATGATGCGGTAGGCGATGCCTGCCGGGACGGTATAGCTCTCGCCCGCCCGCACGTAGGTCTGCGCCAGGACGTCGCCGTTAGGCGCCCGAAGCTCGACCCAGCTGTTGATGCGCACGCTCACAGGCGTGTCGAACCGTACGGGGATCGACGGCGCGACCGCGGCGTCCGGTGCGGGCGCCGGCACGCGTGCTTCCTCGACGGCGGCGGGCTGCTGCGGCGTATTCGCGCGCGGCTGCTCGACGATGACCGGCGGCTGCGCGGCCTGCGCCTGCCCGATCGCCGGCACGGTCATCGTGACCGACGGCGGTGGTGCCGGAACAGCGATGACGACCGGCGGCGGGGCCAGCGGCGCGGCAGGTGCCGTAGACGCGGCGGACGTCGTCGATGCGGCAGGTGTCGTCGAATCGTAACGCTGTGCAGGCCACGCCTCTGACGGCGACATGGTCGTCGTGCGAGTCTCCTGCACCGGCGCGGCCGGCGCCTCGACGGGCGGCGTGCTGGGACGCGAGGCGAGGAGCCGATCGGGAACCGGCGGAACCTTTTCCGCCAGGATCGCCTGCTCGCGCGGCATGTAGTGCCATACACCGTAGCCCGCGCCGACGACCAGCAGGATGGTCAGCACGGCGAGGCCGATCGGCGCGCGCTTCTCGACGATCGGGAAGTCGGCCGGCAGGGCGACAGGACGCTTGATCGGAACGGGGCCCGAGAGGTGATAGGCCGTCATGACCTTCTCGGGATCGAGATCGACATGAGCGGCGTAGGCACGCAGGAAGGCCGGGATGTAAGCAGCACCCGGCAGCTTGTCGAAGCGACCTTCCTCGATCGCCTCGAGATGGCTGCGACGGATACGCAGGCTCTTCTCGATATCCGTCAGGCTGAGTCCGCGCGCCTCACGCTGGTCGCGCAGGAGTCGACCCACCGCGCGGCCCGGTGCGGCCTCGCGCTCGATCGCCCGCCAGTCAACCTGATCCGGCATTGATAGTCCCTGCTTGTCCCCTCACATGGAGTTTTAGCAGAGGCCCATTGATAGGGCAAAAGCGATTCGACTTTTCGGCGTTAAATTTCGATCGAGTGATCGGCCGCGAACAGTCGCAGCGTCTCGCGCAAGGGACGATCCGGTTGTGTAAGCGCAGAGTTCATGAAACCAACTGCGTCGTTGAGATCGAGCGAGCGGATCATCGCCTTCACGGGCCCGATGGCGCCGGGCGACATCGAGAGCGTTCGAACGCCGATGGCGAGCAGCGCCAACGCCTCGACCGGACGCCCCGCCATCTCGCCACAGACCGCGATGTCGACGCCGGCTGGTCGCACCTTCCCCACTACAAAATGTAGCAGCCGGAGCAAGGCTGGGGACAAGCTGTCGTAGCGGCCGGCCAGACGGCTGTTGCCGCGGTCGGCGGCATAGAGGAACTGAAGGAGATCGTTCGTTCCCACCGAAACGAAGTCGACGTGGGGCAGCAGGCTGTCGAGCTGCCACGCCAAGGCCGGGACCTCGAACATAACGCCAACACGCAGCTGCTCCGGAACGGCCTGCCCGCGACGCTTGGCGCGATCGAGCTCGAGAGCCAGCAGATGCCGTGCACTCAGCAGCTCTGCGACCTCGGCGATCATCGGGAACATCACGGACAGAGGTCGGCCGTTCGCCGCCAGGATCAGTGCCCGCAGCTGGCGACGCAGCATCGCCGGCCGGTCGAGGCCGATGCGGATGGCCCGCCATCCCATCGCAGGGTTGTCGTCGCCGAACGCGCCGAGATAGGGCAGGACCTTGTCCCCCCCTACATCGAGCGTGCGAAAAGTCACGGGCTTGCCGTCCGCGAGATCGAGGACACGGCCATAGAGCCAAGCCTGCGCATCGACGTCGGGAAACTCCGAACGCACCATGAACGGAATCTCGGTCCGGTAGAGGCCGACACCATCGGCCCCTGTCTCGTCGAGATGCTGCATGTCGATCAGCAAGCCGGCATTCATGTTGAGCGAGATGCGCGCCTGGTCGCGGGTGGCGGACGGGAAGTCGCGCAGCGCCATGTACTTCCGCCGACGCTCGGCGCGCGCATCGATCGCGGCATGCACCGTCTGCAGGATGTCCTCGGCAGGCCGCACCAGCACCTGCGCATTGTCGCCGTCGACGACGATGGGATCGCCGGCCTCGATACGCGACAACACGTCGGGCGCGCGGCCGACGACCGGGATGTCGAGCGCCCGCGCCACGATGGCGACGTGACTGAGAGCCGAGCCCTCCTCGAGCACGACGCCGCGCAGGCGCGTGCGGTCGTAGTCGAGCAGCTCCGCAGGGCCCATGTCGCGGGCGACGACGATCATGTCGTCGGGCAGCGAGCTCGGGTCGGCCGCAGCGCGGCCGGTGAGGCGCAGCAACAGACGGTTGCTGAGATCCTGCAGATCGCTCAGCCGCTCGCGGATGTAGGGATCGGTGGATTGACCGAGACGCGTGCGCACATCGTCGAAGGCGCGCTGCACGCCCGCCTCGGCGGTA
>SCVT01000282.1 GCA_004296815.1 Reyranella sp.
AGTGCCCATCGCGATGCGGCCGCCGGCCTTGTAGTACATCTTGGTCGCTTCGATGTGGCGGTCGTAGACGCGACGGCTCTTCTCGATCACGTAGTCGGGGATCGAGCGGTCGCCCTCGTCGTAGCCCTTGAGGATGTTCTTCACCGCGGCGAGCGTCGGCACCAGCCACACGCCCCGCTCCTTCATCTCGCGGCAGCACTCCTCGTCCATGAAGATGCCGTGCTCGATCGAATCGATGCCGCCGCGCACGGCGTTCAGGAGGCCGAGCGCGCCCTGGGCGTGGCTGGCGCAGCATTTGTGGAAGCGGTGCGCCTCGCTGATGCCGGCCTTCATCTCCTCGGCCGAGTAGTGAGCGTCCTCCGGATTGACTCCGGGTGTCATCACACCGCCCGTGGCCATGATCTTCACCAGGTCGGAGCCGGCATGGACCTGCTCGCGCACGGCCTTGACCACGTCGTCGACGCCGTCGGCGACGCGGCCGTTGCGGTTGCCGTGGCCGCCGGTCATGCAGATCAACCGGCCGGCGCAGCGCATGGTCGGCCCCAGGAAGCGGCCGGCGTTGAAGGCATCGCGCATGGCGAACTCGATGTAGTCCTTGCCGCCGCAATCGCGCACGGCGGTGACGCCGCCTTCCAGCGTGTTGCGCATGAACTCCATGCCGCGCACCGCGAGCTGGGCGGCGCTCAGGCGATCCTGCGCCGCGCCCGGATTGCCCTCGCCCCCGAGCAGGGAATGGATGTGGCAGTCGATGATGCCGGGGATCAGCGTGGCGCCGGTGGTGTCGACCTTATCGCCGACGAAGCCCTTGAACTCGCCCGCCGGGCCGACCCGCTTGATGCGGCCGCCCTCTTCCAGGACCGCCTGTCCGTCTTGCGCCGTCTCGCCGTCGAACAGACGCCCGCCGACATACAACGTGGCCATGCCTCACTCCTTGCCGAAACTACTACCCCGCAATGTGCATCCGGCGCAGGGCCTGCGGCAAGCAGGGAAGACTTCAGGACTTGCTGCGTTGCCGCAGTGCAGCGCCAAAGGCTTCGAACAGCGCACGATTGATCGGATTACGCTGCGGATCGTACTCGGCGTGCCACTGGACGCCGAGCGCGAAGGAAGGCGCGTCGGCGATGGCGATCGCCTCGATGGTGCCGTCCTCGGCGATGCCCTCGACCACGACACGCTCGCCGGGTTCGAGGATCCCCTGCCCGTGCAGCGAATTCACCCGGATGCAGTCGCAGCCCAGCAGGCCGGCGAAGGCGCCGCCTTTCGCCAGACGCACCTCGTGGCGATCGGCGAACACGACCTCGATGTCGGGATGGATCTCGCCGTTCTCGAGACGCGGCATGCGGTGGTTCATGCGTCCCGGCAACTCGCGGATCTCCGGATGCAGGGTGCCGCCGAAGGCCACGTTCATCTCCTGCAGGCCGCGGCAGATGCCGAAGATCGGCACGCCGCGCTCGACGCAGGCCCGGATCAGCCCCAGTGCCATCGCGTCGCGATCCTGGTCGTAGGGCTCGTGGCTCGGATGCGGATCGACGCCGAAATGCGTCGGGTGAACGTTGGCGCGCGCGCCGGTGAGCAGGATGCCGTCGACTGCGCCCAAGAGCGCGTCGACATCGGTGATGTCGGGCGTGCCGGCGAACATCAGCGGCAGCGCGCCCGCCACCTCGGCGATGGCCTGCAGGTTGCGCCGGCCGACGGCCTGGACGTTGTGGCGATCGTTGAGCACCTGGGCGTTGCCGATCACGCCGACGACAGGCTTGGTCATGACAGGTCTTCTCTCACTTCCGGACGATCGGCGACCTGCTGGTTGCAACCCAGCGGATCCTCGTCGCCCACGACACCACCCAGCGCCTTGAGGCGCTCGATCTCGCCGTCGATGCCCATGATGTGCGGGTTCCACTTGCGGGCGAGCTCGAAGGCCGCGACCGCGCGGCCGTTCTCGCCCATCTCGGCGCGGATCATGCCGAGGCCCGAATAGGCGCCGAAGTGGCGCGGCTCGCGCTTCACCGTCTCGCAGATGTCGGCGAGCGAGGCCTTGAAGTTGCCCATCAGCCAGTGCGCCGTGGCGCGCTTGTTCCACGCCTCGGAGAGTTCGGGCGCCACCTGGATCAGCCGCGTGAAGGTGTCGACCGAAGCCTGGAACTGGCGCTGCTGCATCTCGGCCATGCCTTGCATCATCTGTGCCTGCTGGCTCATGTTCGGGACCATGACCCACTGCTCCCAGATCGCCGCTTCGAGCGACTGGATCGCCACTGGATCGGTGGCCGCCTGCAGCTTGGCGAATAGAGTATCGAGCACGGTCCCGCTCCCGGCGTTCTGCGCCAGAACATTCGCCCCCAGCATCAGGCCGACCAGAGCGGCAAGACAAGTGCGAAGGGAGATTGGCAGCGTCCTAATTTGAGCGCCTCGACGGTATCCGCTCGCGCACTATGTCTTGGGCATGTAGACGCGCCGGCAAGCATTGTAGGAATAGGTCACGTGGAACGGGCGGGCTCCGCTGCCCGGATCGAGCGTTACGTACCACTCTCGATTCTTGTTGTCCTTGCTGACAACTCTTCCAGAACCATCAGGCTGCAACGCCTTCAAATCGACAGCGAATGAACTGTTCGGCGCTCGGCTCGCCGTCGAAAAAGTGAGCGTGTCCCCCTTTATTTCGGCCTGCCCGTCGGTCGGATGGGTCCATTCCGGCATGGCCATCGTCCCGCCGCCGCAGTAGGGCGAAGTGCCATCCACCAATTTGCCGGCGGCAGCCCATGTCGCGTCTCTCGTCGCGTCAGTCGAGCTGGAGATGGCCGCAATGGAGATGTGAGAAGCACCTGCCATCCCGACCAATGTCGTGAGGAACAGTCCCAACCTCATTTGCCGCCTCCCCGTGTGCCGGCCAAGTGTAGCACGGCAACGAGGGAGGTGGAGATTGCTCCGCGCGTCGGTCAGTCCGCTCCTCTCGCCCAGGGCGTGATGCCGCTGTCGTGGCACCATTGCAGATAGAGTCGGTGGAGCTTCGGCGTATCGGTCCAGGCGCCGTCGCCGCCATCGGCACCAAGATAGGTGAGGCGGCCGGTCATGGTGATCTGGACGATGCACGGCTCGTCGCCCTCGCACGCCCAGCTATCGACGTTGCCGGCCGGCTCGAACACGTAATCGCCCGGCCCCGCGACGCTACCGTCGCCCAGCCGGCGGCGTCCTGACAGGCCCAGCGCATGGACATGGCCGTCGTGGCGATGGATCGGGATCCTGACACCAGGCTCCACTTTCAGCTGGAGCGTGCGTTCGCCGCCACGGAAGTGAAGCGGTCGGGCCGATACGCCTTCCCCCAGGGGCATCCAGGGCAGCTCAACCGTGTGGATCGGGGTTTCGGTGACGTTGGCAGCGTTCATGGCAGCTCCTCCAGTTATCTTGACGTCAAGATAATATCGAATATCTTGATGTCAAGACAAATGGCGCCTAGTTTCTCCGTATGACGAATTTCCCCGCGCAGACCGATCGGACCGGCCAGCTCATCGCCCTGCGTCGACGCGAGACGCCGGGCGTTCCCCTCGACGGCATGGAGATCCTGTCGCGCGCCAGCCGCCTCGTCCGGCTCAGCCGGAAATGGATCGAACCGGTATTCGCGCGGCACGACCTCGACACAGGCGAGTTCGATGTGCTGGCGACTCTGCAACGCTCCGGCGCCCCTTACCGGCAGCGGCCTACCGAGCTCTACCAGTCGCTGATGATCACCTCGGGCGGACTCACCGACCGCCTCAACCGGCTGGAGAAGAAGGGGCTCATAGAGCGGGTCGTGTCCGAGACCGACCGGCGCAGCGCATTGGTTCAGCTCACCAAGCATGGGCTGAAGACGATCAACGCCGCATTCGTCGAGGACATGACCATCGAGGCCGAACTGCTCGGTGCACTCGGCGCGGACGAGCGAAGGCAGCTCGCTACCCTGCTCGCCCGATTGCTGAAAGATTTCGAAAAGCGCGTTTAGTCGAGCGCTGCGGGCTTCGGACCGCCCGTCGCCCAGTCGAGCAGCTCGACCGTATGGGCAATCGGTATGCCGGTGCCGGAGGCGATGTTGCCGATGCAGCCGAAATTGCCGGCCGCGATGACGTCGGGCTTCACGCTCTCGATGTTGGCCACCTTGCGGTCGCGCAGGCGTCGCGACAGCTCGGGCTGCAGCACCTGGTAGGTGCCGGCCCAGCCGCAGCAGAGATGGCCTTCCGGCACGTCCTTCACGGTGAAGCCCGCGTCGCGCAGCAGCTTCTTGGGCGGCTCGATCACCTTCTGGCCGTGTTGCATGGAGCAGGCCGAATGATAGGCGACGGTGAGCGGGCGCGGAATCACGTTCGCGAGGCCGACCTCGGCCATCACCTCGCTCACGTCCTTGGCGAGCCGGGCCACGCGCTCGGCCTTGGCGTGCCACTCCGGCTCAGCGGCCAGCATGTTGCCGTAGTCCTTCACCGTCGTGCCGCAGCCCGAGGCGTTGATGACGATGGCATCGAGGCCGGCGCCGTCGATCTCGTGCAGCCAGGCCGTGATGTTAGCCTTGGCGAGCTCGATCGCCTGCTCGTTCCTGCCGACATGAAGTACCGAGGAGCCGCAGCAGCCCGAGCCCGCGACGTTCACCACCTCGATGTCGTGGCGGGTCAGCAGCCGCACCGTCGCCTCGTTGACCTCAGGCGCCAGCACCTGCTGACCGCAGCCCGGCATCAGCGCGACCCGCTTGCGGCGCAGGCCGGCGGCCGGGAAGGTCTGCGGCCGGTCGACCGGCGACGGACCTGGCACGCTCGCCGGCACCGCGTCGAGCATGGCGCGCAGGCGGCGGAAGAAGGTGGCACCGCCAGGATCGCTGCTGGTTGCGGGCAGCATCGGCGCCAGCGGCTTGGCGAGCCGGCCCAGCACCATGGCCCAGCGGAACAGCGTCGGCCGCGGCATCAGCCAGGCGAGCAGGCCGCGCATCACGCGATCGGGCAACGACCGCTGGTAGCTCTCCTCGATGCGATGCCGCCCGTGATCGACCAGGTGCATGTAGTTCACCCCCGACGGGCACGTCGTCATGCAGGAGAGGCACGAGAGACAACGATCGACGTGGCGCACTTCCTGCGCCGTCGGCGCGCGGTTGCCCTCGAGCATCGCCTTGATGAGGTAGATGCGGCCGCGCGGGCTGTCGCGCTCATCGCCCAGCAGCACGAAGGTCGGGCACGTGGCGGTACAGAAGCCGCAATGCACGCACTTGCGCAGGATGTGCTCGCTGCGCGCGTTCTCGGGATCGGCGAGCTGGGCCAGGGTGAAGTTGGTCTGCATCGCTAGCCCATCCTCCCCGGATTGAAGAGGCCCTTCGGATCGAAGCTTTCCTTCACGCGCGCGGCGAGGGCCGCGAGTGCTGGCGACTGCGGCTGGAACACTGGCACCGCGGCACGCACGGCTTCCGGCGCACGGATCAGAATCGCATGGCCGCCGGTCGGGCCGATGGCGCCGCGCACCAGCGCATGGTCGGCGTCGGCGCTCGCGGGCAGTGCCAGCCAGACGAGACCACCCGACCAGTCGTAGAACGCCTCGGCGGCCAGCCGCTGCGCGCGGATGCGTGCCACGATCGCGGGGCCTTCTGTCGGCGGACAGGAGATCTTCCACACGACATCGCCGGCGCCCGCCTCGAGCGGCGCCACGTCGCGCACCTCGCGCCAGAAGGTGCGGCTCTCCAGCGTGCCCAGCTCCTGCATCTCCGCACCCGTCAGCAGCTCGCGCAGACCCTTCAGGCGCGCCTCGACCGAGGGCGCGACGCCTTCGACACGGAGCGCGGTCTTGCCCGCGACATGCGCCGCGCCCGACACTTCGTGCGGGCTTCCCATGGCGGCGCACATCGCCTTCACGGCGGCCTCGTCGTCCAGCCCCAGGAGCAAGAGGGTGCGCGTCTGGTCGGGCGCGGGCAGCACCTTCACCGATACCTCGTCGAGCACGGCCAGCGTACCCCAGGAGCCCGCGAGGATCTTGGAGAGATCGTAGCCGGTGACGTTCTTCATCACCTTGCCGCCCGACTTGAAGGCCTCGCCGCGGCCGTTGACGCCGCTGAAGCCCAGCAGGTGATCGCGCGCAGCGCCGGCCGAGAGACGCCGCGGCCCCGCAAGGTTGCCCATCACCGCGCCGACCAGAGTCCCCTCGCCCGCCGCACGGCCGAGCAGCGGGCCGAGATCGGGCGGCTCGAAGGCCAGCATCTGGTTGCGCTGCGCCAGGAGCGCCTCGACATCCTTGAGCGGCGTGCCGGCGCGGAGCGTCACGACCAGCTCCTCGGGCGCATAGTCGACAACGCCTGCGATGCCCGAGAGGTCGAGCACCTGGTCGCACTGCATGGGCTTGCCGAGCGCCAGCTTGGCGCCGCTGCCGCGCACGTCGAGCGTGACGCCGTCGTTCAGCGCCCATTCGACCGCCTGCCGCAGCTCCGCGGACGAGCGCGGCTTGATCGTGCCAGCCATCTCGTCAGAACCGCGGGATGTCGGGGAACGGGAGCTTGTTCTGCGTCACGACCAGGCGGCCGAGCTCGGCGCAGCGGCGCAGCTTGGGGAACACCTTGCCGGGATTGAGCAGGTGGTCGGGATCAAAGGCGCACTTCACGCGCATCTGCTGGTCCAAGTCGATCTCGGTGAACTGCTCGCCCATCAGATCGCGCTTCTCGATGCCGACTCCGTGCTCGCCGGTCAGCACGCCGCCCACCCGCACGCAGAGGCGCAGGATGTCCGCGCCGAACTCCTCGCAGCGCCGCAGCTCCTCGGGGTTATTCG
>SCVT01000027.1 GCA_004296815.1 Reyranella sp.
GTGGCGATCAGGGGACTGAAGCCGCCGACGACGCCCAGGGTAACGTTGTAGCCGAGCGCAATGGCGGTGCAGCGGATCTCCGCCGGCACGGCCTCGACCATCATGGCGGGCTGGCCGCCGAGGAAGCCGCCGACCGCCAGGACGAAGCCGAGCTGGCCCAGCAACACCAGCGCCACGTCGCCCTGGTGCATCAGCCAGAAGAACGGCAGCGCGCCCACCACGCCCAGCCCCGCCGCGGCGAGCATCACCGGGCGCCGCCCGTAGCGGTCGCTGAGCCACCCCATCATCACCATGACGGGCAGCAGCACGACCATGCTGATCGAATTGATCTCGAGCGCCTTCGCCGGCGCGATGCCGTCGGCGAATTGCAGCCAGCTCACGATGTAGACGAACATCAGGTAGAAGCCGACAGAGTTGAACACCGACAGTCCCGCCAGCCGCGCGAGCAGCGGGCCGTGGTTGCGCACCGTGTCGAGCAGCGGCGAGCGGCCCTTGCTCTCCTGACGCGGCGCTTCCTGCACGTGCCGCCGCAGCACGACGCCCGCGATGCCGACGACCAGACCCAGCAGGAACGGAATGCGCCAGCCCCAGCTCTCCAGCGCCGGCTCGCTCATCACCGAGGCCAGCAAGGCGCCGGTGGCCGAACCCAGCAGGATGCCGGCGACCGCACCACAGCAGCCCAGCGCGCCGATCAGGCCACGGCGATTGGCCGGAGCGTGCTCGATGATGAAGATGATCGAGGTCGTGTACTCGCCGCCGACCGACAGGCCCTGCACCATGCGCAACACGGTGAGCAGGATGGGTGCTGCGATGCCGATCGCCTGGTAGTCCGGCAGCACGCCGACGAGGAAGGTCGGGATGGCCATCGCCGCTACGGAGACGGTGAGCGCCGCCTTGCGGCCGAGCTTGTCGCCGATCGTGCCGATCAGGGCACCGCCGACGGGCCGCATCAGGAAGCCTACGGCGAAGATGCCGAAAGCCGCGAGCACCTGCGCGACGGGATCCTGGCTCGGGAAGAAGGCACGGCCGATCGCTGCGGCGAAGTAGCCGTAGACCGCGAAATCGTACCATTCGAGAACGTTGCCGATGGCACCCGCAGCGATGACGCCGCGGGCGTTCTTGTGCCCCGCCGCGTCAGCCATACACGAAGGCCCTGTCGTCGAGGTCGATCGCCGGGAAGATGTTCTTCTCGCCCCAATAGTCCTGCGTGTGCTGCCACTCAGGCTTGTCGCCGCGCTTGGGCAGGAGGTGGATTCCGCGCATCAGGTATCCGGGATTGAAGTTCTCCTCGTCGATCCAGGGCAGGATCTTCATGTCCTTGTCCTCGGGCCGGAAGGCGACCTCGACCTTGCGCGCCTGCTTGCCTTCCATGTGGCCGAGCAGGCGGCAAACGAAGTCGGCCACGAGGTCGGCGCGCAGGGTCCAGCTCGCGCGGAAATACCCGAACACCCAGACCATGTTGGGCACGCCGGTGAACATCATGCCGCGATAGGTGACCGTATCTGCGAAATCGAGCGGCTTGCCGTCGACGGCGAAGTTGATGTCGCCCATCACGCTGAGGTCAAAGCCCGTGGCGGTGACGACGATGTCGGCTTCGAGCACCTTGCCCGACTTCAAGAGAATGCCCTCGGGCACGAAACGGTCGATCTCGTCGGTGACGACCGAGGCCTTGCCGCTGCGGATGGCGCGGAACAGGTCCCCGTCGGGGACGAAGGCGATGCGCTGCCGCCACGGCCGGTAGCTCGGCAGGAAATGCGGATCGAGCGGATGATCGGGCCCGATATAGGCGCGGACGCCGGCCAGCAGCTCCTCCCTCACCTTGTCCGGCTCCTCGAAGGAGCGACGCGTGAACACCGACTGGTCGCGCAGGATGCGGCGGCGCACGATCTCGTGGATCCACGACTCGTCGACCTCGAGCTGGCGCAGCGTGTCGGCGAGGTCGTTGGCGTTGCGCGCCGGGATGAAATAGGTCGGCGAGCGCTGCAGCATGGTGACGTGGCCGCTCGCCTCGGCAATGGCCGGGATCACCGTGGCCGCCGTCGCCCCGGAGCCGATCACGACCACCTTCTTGCCCGCGTAGTCGAGATCCTCCGGCCAGGTCTGCGGATGGACGATGCGGCCGTTGAAGGCGTCCATGTCCTTCCATTCCGGCGTGTAACCCACGGAATGGCGGTAGTAGCCCTGGCACATCCAGAGGAAGTTCGCCGTGAAGCGCACGGCCTCGCCCGTGTCGGTGCGCACGCCCTCGACCGTCCAGAGCTTGTCGTCGCTCGACCAGGAGGCCGTCTCGATGTGATGGCGATAGCGGATATGGCGCGCGAGCCCGTTCTCCTCGATCACCTCGTTCATGTACTCGCGGATATCGGCGGCGGGCGCGATCGGCTTGCCGGTCCACGGCTTGAAGCGATAGCCGAATGTGTAGAGGTCGCTGTCGGAGCGGATGCCGGGATACTTGTGGGTGAGCCAGGTCCCGCCGAAGCTCTCCTGCGATTCGAGCACCACGAAGCTCTTTTCCGGGCTCTGCTTGGTCAGGTGGTAGGCGCCGCCGACGCCGGAGATGCCTGCGCCGACGATCAGCACGTCGAAATGCTCGGTCCGGGCGGCGGCCGGCCGGCTGGCGAGAGTGGCGGTGTCGGGCATGGGAAGGCTCTTTCTCGGCTGGTACGCTGGCCCCACAGTCTTGCGCGAACATGACCGCCGAAGCCAGCCCCCGATTGTCGCGATCCGGAACCCGCCAGAAGACGGCCACGGTCCTGATCCTGCTGCTCTCCACGATGCTGGGGCTGGCGCTCGCCGAGGGGCTGACCCGCCTGTTCCTGCCGGGCTTCGATCCTTCAGGCCAGTTCGACTTCTCTCATCATATGGGCGATCTCGTGCTCGGCCCGCCCGGCACGGAGACACGGCAAGCCAAGAACACCGGCGACTTCGACGTCCTGGTCCGCATCAACCGGCACGGCTTGCGCGACGACAACGACATCGCGACGGCCGCCGCCGGCGACATCGTCGTGGTCGGGGATTCCTTCGCCTGGGGTTGGGGCGTCGAGGCATCGCAGCGTTTCTCGGATCTCCTGCAGGGCCTCACCGACCGGCGCACCTTCAATCTCTCAACACCGACCGACATCGAGGGATACGCCGCCCTGCTCGCCTACGCCCGCTCGCTCGGCGCCGGGGTCGGCCAGGTCGTGCTCGCGGTCTGCCTCGAAAACGACCTCCGGGACTACGCGGCCACACCCGCCGCAAGCCCAGGCGGCGGCTTCGATCTCAAGGACTGGCTGGCACGGCATTCGGCGGCCTATGTCCTGCTCACGACGATCGTGCACCGGACGACCTGGCTCCGCGACGCCGCGGTGCGGCTGGGCCTCGTCGTGCCAAACCTGGAAGGCATCGCTCGCCACGAGGACGATCCTGCGAGCATCGATGCTTCGGCGGATCGCCTGCAGGCGCTGGCCAAGCAGTACAGGCTGCTGGTGGTGCTGATCCCCTCGCGCGCGCTGTGGGTCGGCGGCGACCGCGCCGTCGAGGACCGGCTGCACCGGGCCTTCGTGGCGGCGCTGCGCAGCCGCGACATCGACGTCCTCGACCTGCGGCCGTTTTTCGAAGCAGGCGGCGCGCCGCTCGGCTATCACTTCGCCAACGACGGACACTGGAGCCCGCGCGGCCATCGGCTTGCCGCGGACGCCATCAGCCAGCATCTCGCCCGCTAGAGAGTAGACAATGCACGACAAGGTCGACGTCCTGATCATCGGCTCCGGCGCCTCGGGCGCGGCCGCGGCGTGGAGCCTCGCCGACACCAAGATGCGGATCCTCTGCCTGGAACAGGGAGACTGGGTGAAGCCGACTGACTATCCGACCAACGGGCGCGACTGGGAAGCGCGCCTGTTCAGCGACTTCGCCATCAATCCCAACCGCCGCAACCGGCCCACCGACTATCCGATCAACGATGCCAACTCGCCGATCAAGGTGGTGAACTTCAACGGCGTCGGCGGCAGCACGATCATGTACACCGCGCACTACCCGCGGCTCCATCCCTCCGACTTCCGGGTGAAGACGCTCGACGGCGTGGCGGACGACTGGCCGGTCGACTACCAGACGCTGGAGCCGTTCTTCGCCGAGAACGACCGCATGATGGGCGTCGCGGGCCTCGCCGGCGACCCCGCCTATCCGCTGCATCATCCGCCGATGCCGCCGCTGCCGCTCGGCAAGTCGGGCCAGCGCTTCGGCCGCGCGCTCAACAGCCTCGGCTGGCACTGGTGGCCGTCGGACTCCGCCATCGCCACGGTCGAGTACGACGGCCGCGCGCCCTGCATCAATCTCGGCCACTGCACGCCGGGCTGCGCCCAGGGTGCCAAGGCCAGCACCGACATCACCTACTGGCCGGCGGCGATCCGCGCCGGCGTCGAGCTGCGCACCCACGCCCGCGTGCGCGAGATCACGGTCGGCCCCGACGGCATGGCCACCGGCGCGATCTACTACGATGCCGAGGGCAAGGAGCATTTCCAGCCGGCCGAGATGGTGATCGTGGCCTGCAACGGCGTCGGCACGCCGCGGCTGCTGCTCAACTCGACCTCGGCGAAGTTCCCCGACGGCATCGGCAATTCGAGCGGGCTCGTGGGCAAGAACCTGATGTTCCACCCCTTCGCGCTGACCTACGGCTATGTCGACGAGCCGCTCGACGGCAACCACGGCCCGCCGCTCAACCTGTGGAGCCAGGAGTTCTACGAGACCGACCGGAGCCGCGGCTTCGTGCGCGGCTACACGCTGCAGCTCCACCGCGGCACCGGCTCGATCGTCGAGGCGATCACCAGCACGCTCGCGGGCCGCCTGCCGTGGGGCGAGGACCATCACAAGGTCTACCGCGGGCTGCTCAACCGACGGCTCGGCATGTCGACCATCACCGAGGACCTGCCAGAGGAGCACAACCGGGTGACGCTCGATCCCGTCATCAAGGACTCCAACGGCATCCCCGCCCCGCGCATCGACTACACGATGGGCGAGAACACGCGGAAGATGATGGAGCACGGTGTCGCCCGCTCGAAGGACATCCTGGCGGCCGCTGGCGCTACGAACATCGGCGTCGAGGCGCCGATCCTGAACGGCGGCTGGCATCTCATGGGCACGGCACGCATGGGCACCGATCCCGAGCGCTCCGTGGTCAACGAATGGGGCCGCAGCCACGACGTGAAGAACCTGTTCATCGTCGACGGCAGCATCTGGGTGACGTCGGGCGGCGTGAACCCGACCTCGACCATCCAGGCGCTGGCGCTCTACATCGCAGACTCGATCAAGACGCGGCTGAGCGAAGGGACCCTGTTCGAATGACGACCGACACCCTCACCGACGCCGAGCTGCGCGACCTCAAGGCACTGGTCGCCGAGATGATCCCGGCTAGCATGACCTACGAGGTCCCGGGCGCCGACGACGAGGCGATCTTCGCCGACATCGTGAAGAGCCTCGAGCGCGATACCGCGGACGCACGCACCTCCCTCCGTCTCCTCTTCGAGCTCGGTGGCGGCAGCTTCGCCGATCTCGACGCCGCGCATCGGCACGAGATCGCAGCGACCTTCAAGGTGCAGGGCGGTGCTGCGCTGTTCGCACTCAATCGCGTGGTGCTGCTCTGCTACTACCGCGACGATCGCGTGATGCGCTCGCTCGGCCAGGAGCCGCGCTCGCCCTTCCCCAAGGGCCACGTCGTGGAACAGGGCGACTGGTCGCTGCTCGATCCGGTGAAGAAGCGCGCGCCGTTTTGGCGGCGCATGTGAGGCTTACTGTCCGCGGGCCTGCAACACGAAGCGCAGGGCCCGGAAATCCGAGTCGCGCATGATGGACGCGGTCACGCGCGGATCGCCGTAGGGATTGCTGACCGCGATAAGGGCGTTGGTCTCGGACTGGCAGGACAGGGCCGCCGCTGCGGCGATCGCCTGGGCACTGGAGTTGTTGGCGTCGGCCGGCACGACATGCTTGGAGAGGCAATTGTCCCGCGCCTCGTAGGCCCGGTTGATCTTGTGCATCAGAGAGGGATCGCTCCAGCCGCCGGCCTTCCAGGCGCTCGCCTCCTCGCAGGCCGCGAGCAGCAACGGCAGCAACAGCACTACTACCCGCATTGTTTCTGCATCTCCTGCCGTCTACCGTGCCGAACCAGGCGCCTCAGGACTGACTACCGCAGCGCTATGGCACGACGCAACGCCCAGCGGGTTACTCTGGCTTTACTGCCGCAGGGTATCCACACAAATATCGTGTATTCTACGTCTAGGGTTTCGATCGAGCGGGGGAAGCGATGATCGGGCAGCTCACGAGGACGGAACGGCAGATCGCCTTGGTCATCCTCATCTGTGTGGCTGCGTTCGGCCTCGCGATCGCCGCCGCCGGCAAGGACGACCCGATCGGGGCGCACGGCTGGCTGATCATGGTGCTCTGCATCTTCGGCGTCTTCGGCGTGATCTCCGGATATTTCGCGCCCGAGCCTTCGGAAGAGCGACTCGACAGCTACTACGATGAGCCGAGCCGCGTCGGCATCGTGCTGTCCATGGCGTGGGCTGCGCTCGGCCTGTTCGTGGGCGACTGGGTTGCGTGGCTGATGGTCGACCCCGCCCTCACCTTCGACGCAGCATGGGCGAGCTACGGCCGGCTACGTCCGGTCCACACCACGGCTGTCATCTTCGGCTTCGGCGGCAACGCCCTGATCGCCACGTCCTTTTACGTGATGCAGCGCACATCTCGCGCGCGCCTGCCCGACCAACTCAGCCCTCTGTTCGTGCTGCTCGGCTACAACCTCTTCTGCCTGCTCGCCGTCAGCGGCTACCTGCTCGGCATCACCCAGTCGAAGGAGTACGCCGAGCCCGAGTGGTATGCCGACCTATGGCTGGTCATCGTCTGGGTGACGTACTTCGTCGTCTACTTGCGCACGCTTGCGCGCCGCAAGGAGCCGCACATCTACGTCGCCAACTGGTACTACATGGCATTCATCCTGGTCGTGGCGATGCTTCACATCGTCAACAACCTTTCGGTCCCCGTGAGCTTCGGCAGCGCCAAGAGCTACTCGCTCTTCTCCGGCGTCCAGGATGCGATGACCCAGTGGTGGTACGGCCACAACGCGGTCGCGTTCTTCCTGACCGCGGGCTTCCTCGGCATGCTCTACTACTTCCTGCCGAAGCGTGCTGGTCGGCCCCTGTTCTCCTACCGCCTGTCGATCATCAGCTTCTGGGGCATCACCTTCCTCTACATGTGGGCGGGCTCCCACCACCTGCACTACACGGCGCTGCCGCAGTGGGTGCAGACCCTGGGCATGACCTTCTCCGTGATGCTGCTGGTGCCGTCGTGGGCCTCCGCCGCCAATGCGCTGCTGACTCTGAACGGCGCTTGGCATCGCGTGCGCGACGACGCGACGCTGCGCTTCATGATGGTCGCTGCGGTGTTCTATGGCCTCAGCACCTTCGAAGGATCGTTCATGGCGATCCGCCCAGTCAACGCGCTCTCGCACTACACCGATTGGACCGTCGGCCATGTCCACGCGGGCGCGCTGGGCTGGGTGGCGATGATCACTTTCGGTTCGATCTACGCGATCGTGCCATGGCTGTGGAAGCGCGAGCGCATGCACTCGGATCGGCTGGTCGAAGTGCATTTCTGGCTCGCCCTGGCCGGCACGATCATCTACGTCATCGCGATGTGGAACTCCGGCATCATCCAGGGATTGATGTGGCGGACCTACAGTACGAGCGGCACGCTGGCCTACTCGTTCGTCGATTCGCTGATCGCCATGAAGCCCTACTACATCGCGCGCGCGATCGGCGGCCTGCTCTTCCTGATCGGCGGGCTGGTCGGCTGCTACAACATCTGGATGACGATCCGCACCGCACCGCGCGGTGTCTCCGAACCGTCGATCGCCATCCCCGAGGCGCCGCTGGCCGTGATCCCGGGCCGTCCGGGCGCGGCGCCGCAGAGCGCGGAGTAAGGGCCATGTTCGGTTTCCACTACAAGCTCGAGCGCAAGGCCATCAGCTTCACGCTGGCGATCATCTTCGTGGCGAGCATCGGCGGTCTGGTCGAGATCGCGCCGCTGTTCACGATCCAGCAGACGGTCGAGGAAGCACCCGACATGCGGGTCTATACGCCGCTCGAGCTGGCCGGCCGTAACATCTACGTGCGCGAAGGCTGCTATGCCTGCCATTCGCAGATGATCCGCACGCTCCGCGACGAGGTCGAACGCTACGGGCCCTACTCCCTCGCGGTTGAGTCGAAGTACGATCATCCGATGCTGTGGGGCTCGAAGCGGACCGGCCCCGACCTCGCGCGCGTCGGCGGCAAGTATTCCGACGACTGGCACCTGGCGCACATGATCAACCCGCGCGATCTCGTTCCGCAGTCGATCATGCCCGACTATGCGCGCCTGCTGCGCACACAGCTCCGCACAGACGATCTCGGCCGGCACCTCAAGGCGATGCGCGCGGTGGGGGTGCCCTACACCGACGAGATGATCGCCAACGCTGCCGCAGACGCGAAAGGCCAGGCGACACCGGACGATCCCGCAGCCGAGGGTGTGACCAAGCGATACGGCGAGGCAACCAACGTGCGCGCCTTCGACGGACGGCCGGACCAGCTCACGGAGATGGACGCAATGATCGCCTATCTCCAGATACTCGGACGGCTCACCGATGCCGCCTACAAGACCGCCGCTGCCCCGGGGAGATGACCATGGGCGTCACCTATGACGAGGTTGTCTGGTTCTCCAAGACCTTTGGCCTGTTCTATCTGATCGGCTTCTCGGCCCTCGTGCTCGTCTACGTCTACTGGCCGTCGAACAAGGCGACGTTCGAGCGTGCCGCCGCGGCGATCCTCCACGACGAAGACAAGCCATGTCGGTAGAGCAGCGCGATCCCCACTCCGGCTACCTGACCACCGGCCACGAATGGAACGGCATCACGGAACTGAACACGCCAGTGCCGCGGCCGGTGTACGTGTTCCTTATCCTCACCGTCGTCTTTTCGGTCGTCTACTGGGTGCTGATGCCGGCATGGCCGCTCGGCTCGAGCTTCACCAAGGGGCTGCTGGGCGCCGACGATCGCGCAGCGCTCGCCCGGTCGATCCAGCAGGCCACCGCGACGCGCTCGGCGTGGACCGACCAGATCGCCGGCAAGAGCTTCGCCGAGATCGAGGCCGATCCGCGGCTGATGGCCGATGTGCGTCGTGCCGGGCACACGCTGTTCGGCGATAATTGCTCGGTCTGCCACGGCCGTGACGCCCGGGGCGGCAAGGGCTTCCCCAATCTCACCACCTCGTCGTGGTTGTGGGGCGGCTCGCCCGAAGCCATTGCGGAGACCATCCGCGTCGGCATCAACGCCCCGCACGCCGACAGCAGGGTGTCCCAGATGCCCGCGTTCGGGCGAGACGGTATCCTGAAGCGCGACGAGATGGAAAATGTCGTCGCCTATGTGCTCAGCCTCTCGAAGCCACCGGCGCTGGGCGACAAGGTCGCGGCCGAGAGGATCACCGCAGGCAAGGCCGTGTTCGCCGCGAACTGCGTCGCCTGCCACGGTGCCGAGGCCAAGGGCAATCCCGAACTCGGCGCTCCTGATCTCACCGATGCGCACTGGATCCACGGCAACGACGAGAACTCGATCTATGCCGACGTCTGGGGTGGCCTGAAGGGACAGATGCCGGGCTGGGAAGGAAGACTGACACCGATCGAGCGCAAGATCCTCGTGCTCTATCTCATCGATCTCCGGAGCAAGCGGCCATGACGACGCGCTGGAAGGTGGGCCTGCTGATCGGCGCCGGGCTGCTCTTCCTGGCCGGCGCCAACACCCATCTCGTCTGGGTCGCCGTAACCTCGCAGCCGGATTGCGTCGACCATGTGAAGCGCGGAGAGGCTGGTGTGCGCAACGGCGCCTATACGGCGGCACGATCCGCCTGCACGGGAGCTAAGCCATGACCCCCACCATTCCTGCAGTCATGCCGCCGCTTCGTCCGGACCGTGGCCTCAACCGCCATCTCGCACCGTCGGCCGCAATGCAATGGCTCCGCGCCGGCTGGCGCGATCTCATGATCCAGCCCGCGCCGAGCCTCGCCTACGGCATCGGCGTCTTCGCCGTGTCGGCGGCCATCGTCGCGGGGCTCTTCTCCTTCGGCCTGGACTACATCCTCTTCCCTGCCTTCGCAGGCTTCATGGTCGTGGGGCCGGTGCTCGCCGTCGGCCTCTACGAGAAAAGCCGCCGGATCGCGGCGGGCGATCTGGTGACGCTCACGGACATGGTCTTCGTGCGACCGGCTTCCGGGCAGATTCTCTTCACCGGCGTCCTGCTGTGCGGTCTCATGCTGCTCTGGATGCGGGCTGCGGTCATCATCTATGCCCTTTTCTTCGGCCTCGTGGATTTTCCCGGCCTCG
>SCVT01000283.1 GCA_004296815.1 Reyranella sp.
GCCCGTGAACTCGGTGTGGATGATGGCGCACTCCGGTGCGCGCGGATCGACCACGCAGATGAAGCAGCTCGCGGGCATGCGCGGCCTCATGACGAAGCCTTCGGGCGAGATCATCGAGACGCCGATCATCTCGAACTTCAAGGAAGGCCTCTCGGTGCTGGAGTACTTCAACTCCACCCACGGCGCCCGCAAGGGACTGGCCGACACGGCGCTCAAGACGGCGAACTCGGGCTACCTGACCCGCCGCCTGGTCGACGTGGCGCAGGATTGCATCATCTTCGAGGAGGATTGCGGCACCGAACGCGGCCTCACGATGCGTGCGGTCGTCGACGGCGGCGACGTGATCGAGCCGCTCTCCGAGCGCGTCCTCGGCCGCACCGCGCTCGACGACGTCGTCGATCCGGTGAACGGCACGCAGATCTGCAAGGCGGGCGACCTCATCGACGAGGTCACGGTCGAGCAGATCGACAAGGCCGGCATCGAGGAGCTTCGCATCCGCTCGGTCCTGACCTGCGAGACCAAGACCGGCGTCTGCGGCAAGTGCTACGGCCGCGACCTGGCCCGCGGCACCAAGGTCAATATCGGCGAGGCGGTGGGCGTCATCGCCGCCCAGTCGATCGGCGAGCCGGGCACGCAGCTCACGATGCGTACCTTCCACATCGGCGGCGCCGCCCAGCGTGGTGCGGAGCAGTCGAACATCGAGGCGAGCCACGACGGCACCATCCAGGTGCGCAACCGCAACGTCGTCATCAACAGCGCGGGCGTTCCGGTCGTCATGGGCCGCAACACCGAGATGGTGCTGATCGACGGTGCCCAGCGCGAGCGCGCCAAGCACCGCGTGCCCTACGGCGCGCGCCTGCTGGTCGACAACGACACTCCCGTCTCGAAGGGCCAGAAGCTCGCCGAGTGGGATCCGTACACCCTGCCGATCATCACCGAGAAGGCGGGTAAGGCGGTCTACGTCGACCTCGTCGAGGGCGTGTCGATGCGCGAGGTGATCGACGACTCCACGGGCATCTCCAACCGTGTCGTCGTCGACTGGAAGGGCCAGCCGCGCGGCGGCGACCTGCGTCCGCGCATCGCCATCCACGATGCTGCCGGCAACCCGATCATGCTGGCGAACGGGCAGGAGGCCCGCTACCTGCTGTCGCTCGACTCGGTGCTCTCGGTCGAGAACGGCCAGGACGTCCATGCCGGCGACATCCTCGCGCGTATCCCGCGAGAGGGCGGCAAGAACCGCGACATCACGGGCGGTCTGCCGCGCGTGGCCGAGCTGTTCGAGGCGCGCAAGCCCAAGGACTTCGCGATCATCTGCGACATCCCGGGCCGCATCGAGTTCGGCAAGGACTACAAGAACAAGCGCCGCGTGCTCATCGTGCCGGAAGGCGAGGGCGCGGAGCCGGTCGAGTACCTGATCCCGAAGACCAAGCGCATTGCCGTCCAGGAAGGCGACTTCGTGGAGCGCGGCGATCTCTTGATCGACGGCAACCCGGTGCCGCACGACATCCTGCGCGTGCTCGGCATCGAGAAGCTGGCCGAGTACCTGGTCAACGAGATCCAGGAGGTCTACCGACTGCAGGGCGTGAAGATCAACGACAAGCACATCGAGACGATCGCGCGTCAGATGCTGCAGAAGGTCGAGATCACGGAGGCCGGCGATTCGACCTTCCTGATCGGCGAGCAGGTCGACAAGCAGGAGTACGAGCTGGAGAACGCCAAGCTCCTGTCGGAGAAGCTGAAGCCCGCCAAGGCCGACCCGGTGCTGCTGGGCATCACCAAGGCGAGCCTGCAGACCAAGTCGTTCATCTCGGCGGCCTCCTTCCAGGAGACCACCCGCGTCCTGACCGAGGCGGCCGTCAGCGGCCGCGTCGACACCCTGCAGGGCCTGAAGGAGAACGTGATCGTCGGCCGCCTGATCCCGGCGGGTACCGGCGGCGTCGTGAACCGACTCAAGGCGATCGCTGCGCAGCGCGACCGGGCGATCCTGGCCGCCGGCGCCGACGGCGAGGACCAGCCGGTCCCGACCCTGGAAGAGGAGCGCGCGGCCGACTGATCGCCGCCCGCACCGAAGAAACGAAAGGCCGTCGCCGCAAGCGACGGCCTTTTTCTTTGGGCTCAGGCGGCCTGTCGCACCGCCCAGTCCTTCTGCATCAGCAGCCAGACCATCTGCGAGCCGCGGCCCTCGACATAGTCGCCGAGCAGGAGGTCGACGAGGCGGGCGCCCTGCTTCTCCTTGATGCGGCGCGAGCCGTGATTGTCCTGGGCGTTGGTCAGCCAGAGGTGCTCCCAGCCGAGCTTGTTGAAGGCGTAGGCAGTGACGCGCTCCGCCGCCTCGCTCATCAGGCCGCGGCCCTGGAATTCCGGATCGAGCCAGAAGCCGCGCTGGCTGCGGCTGATCCCGTCGTCCGGCCACAGGCTGATGACGCCGATCAGGTCGGCGGGGCCGGACTTCGGGATGATCGCCCAGTGGGACTTCTCGCCCCGGGCCATCTCCTCGAGGCAGCCGGCGACATAGGTGGCGGCGCCGTCGGCCGGGTAGGGCCAGGGGATCTTGGCATCGAGCCAGCGCACGACCTCCCAGCGCGGGAAACGGCGCTGGATGACAGGGGCGTCCTTGGTTCGCACCGGGCGCAGGGCGAGGCGCGGCGTCTGGAGCACCGGTGTCGGCGGCATCGACTGACTGGGAGGCATCTTCGGTCTCGCTTCCGTTGGCCGGAGGGCGGGACCCGTTGCGCGTGACCCCTGCCTTCTCGGCGGGGTCAGGTTCTGAAGTCGGGTTCTAGATCAGATGAACGCGCACGACTTCGCCTGCCCCAAAGTTTCCTTTGGTAGCCGAGGTCGGACGACGGTTGATCTGGCGCAACATGGCGATGCACATAGCGCAGACGGCACGCGAAGTAAACTTGTGGCCGCATCGTGGCGGAGCCACCATATGTGGTTGATAGATTCTTGCGCCCGCCAGTGACGCCGAGTCAGGAACGAGTCGACTCGTCGAGGCCGGGAATAACCAACGATATCAAAGCGGAAACCCGCGCAGCGTGCTTGACCTGTAGGTAACGCAGTCATATAAGCGCGCCACCTCGCCGGGGGGCTGGTAGTTGGCCAAAAGCCAAGACGCAGCCTGACGTCGAGGACCGCTACAAGTCAGGCCATTCGGCCGCAAAGCTTTTTCCTCGCGCGGGGCTGCGCTCTTGCCGCCATGCCCGCGCATTCGCTTTGCGCCAGTCGGCCGATGTTGGGTGGAACCGAGACGGCGTTAAGGAAACCGGAAATCGATGCCGACTATCAATCAGCTGATCCGCAAGCAGCGCCAGGGACTCAAGTCGCACAACAAGGTGCCGGCACTGCAGGCCTGCCCGCAGAAGCGTGGCGTTTGCACCCGCGTCTACACGACGACGCCGAAGAAGCCGAACTCGGCGCTGCGCAAGGTCGCCAAGGTGCGCCTCACCAACGCCTACGAGGTGGTGAGCTACATCCCCGGTGAGGGCCACAACCTGCAGGAGCACTCGGTCGTCATGATCCGCGGTGGCCGCGTGAAGGACCTTCCGGGCGTCCGCTATCACATCATTCGCGGCACCCTCGATACGCAGGGTGTCAAGGACCGCAAACAGCGCCGTTCGAAGTACGGCGCCAAGCGTCCCAAGTAAGGCGCGGAGGAAGACATGTCCCGTCGTCGCGCAGCCGAAAAGCGTGAAGTCCTGCCGGACGCCAAGTTCGGCGATATCGTTCTGTCGAAGTTCATGAACACGCTCATGGAGCGTGGCAAGAAGTCGGTCGCCGAGCACATCGTGTACGGCGCGCTCGACGAGGTCGAGGCCAAGCTCAAGCAGGATCCGGTCCCCGCCTTCCACGAGGCGCTGGAGAACGTGAAGCCGGCCGTCGAGGTCCGCTCGCGCCGCGTCGGCGGTGCCACCTACCAGGTTCCGGTCGAGGTGCGCCCCGAGCGCCGCCAGGCGCTGGCCATCCGCTGGATCATCCAGGCGGCCCGCGACCGCGCCGGCCACAGCATGCAGGAGAAGCTCTCGGCCGAGCTGCTCGACGCGTTCAACCGCCGCGGCAACGCCGTGAAGAAGCGCGAGGACACCCACAAGATGGCCGACGCCAACAAGGCGTTTGCGCATTACCGCTGGTAACGCGTCCTCCAGGCCCCCTCCAAGAAAGCCCCCTCCATGGCTCGTACCACTCCCATCGCGCACTACCGCAACATCGGTATCATGGCGCATATCGACGCCGGCAAGACGACCACGACCGAGCGCGTCCTCTACTACACCGGCAAGTCGCACAAGATCGGCGAAGTCCATGACGGCGCCGCGACGATGGACTGGATGGAGCAGGAGCAGGAGCGCGGCATCACGATCACGTCCGCCGCGACGACGTGCTTCTGGAAGGTCGAGACCGGCCCGTACAAGGACGTCAGCTATCGCGTGAACATCATCGACACGCCCGGCCACGTCGACTTCACGATCGAGGTCGAGCGTTCGCTGCGTGTGCTCGACGGCGCGGTCTGCGTGTTCGACTCGGTGGCCGGCGTCGAGCCGCAGTCCGAGACCGTGTGGCGCCAGGCCGACAAGTACGGCGTGCCGCGCATCTGCTTCGTCAACAAGATGGACCGCACGGGCGCGAACTTCTATCGCACCGTCGACATGATCGTGGACCGTCTCGGCGCCAAGCCGCTCGTGACGCAGCTCCCGATCGGCTCTGAGGGCGAGTACAAGGGCCTGGTCGATCTCGTTTCCAACAAGGCGATCATCTGGCTGGAAGAGACGCTCGGCGCGAAGTTCGAGGTCGTCGAGATCCCGGCCGACCTGAAGGAAAAGGCCGCGGAATACCGCGCCAAGCTGATCGACATGGCCGTCGAGCAGGACGATGACGCCATGCAGAAGTTCCTCGACGGCGAGGAGCCCGACTACGACACGCTGATCAAGTGCATCCGCAAGGGCACGATCAACTACGCGTTCGTTCCGGTGCTGTGCGGCTCGGCGTTCAAGAACAAGGGCGTGCAGCCCATGCTCGACGCCGTCGTGAACTACCTGCCGGCGCCGATCGACGTCGCCGACGTCAAGGGCGTCAAGATGGGCACCGACGAGGCGATCACGCTGCCGTCGAGCGACGACGCGCCGATGTCGGCTCTCGCCTTCAAGATCATGACCGACCCGTTCGTGGGCTCGCTCACCTTCGCGCGCGTCTACTCGGGCGTGCTCGAGTCGGCGACCGGCGTGCTGAACAGCACGAAGGACCGCAAGGAGCGTATCGGCCGCATGCTGCTGATGCATGCCAACAACCGTGAAGACGTGAAGGAAGCGCGCGCGGGCGACATCATCGCTCTCGCCGGCCTCAAGAGCGTCACGACCGGCGACACGCTGTGCGACCCCGAGAACCCGGTCATCCTCGAGAAGATGGACTTCCCGGAGCCCGTCATCGAGCTCGCGATCGAGCCGAAGTCGAAGGCCGACCAGGAGAAGCTCGGCCAGGCGCTGGGCCGTCTCGTCCAGGAAGACCCGACGTTCCGCGTCTCGACCGACCAGGAGACGGGCCAGACCGTCATCAAGGGCATGGGCGAGCTCCATCTCGAGATCAAGGTCGACATCCTGCGCCGCACCTACAAGGTCGACGCCAACGTCGGCGCGCCGCAGGTGGCGTATCGCGAGACGCTGGGCCGCAAGTCCGAGATCGACTACACCCACAAGAAGCAGTCGGGTGGCTCGGGCCAGTTCGCCCGCGTGAAGATCACCTTCGAGCCGGGCGAGCCCGGGTCGGGCTACTCGTTCGAGAACAAGATCGTCG
>SCVT01000284.1 GCA_004296815.1 Reyranella sp.
CAGAAAGAGGAAGAAAGATGAAGATCGTCGACGCGCAGATCCATATCTGGGGCCAGACCGTGACGCCGCCGTCCGGCCTGCACCGCAAGGTCGAGAAGTTCACCGCCGAGCAGGCGCTGAAGGAGATGGACGAAGCCGGTGTCGCCGGTGCGCTGATCCACCCGCCCTACTCCTGGGATCCGAACTCGAACCAGCTCGCGCTCGACGCGGCCAAGAAATATCCCGACCGCTTCGCCGTCATGGGCCAGTTCCCGCTGCAGGATCCGGAGAGCCGCAAGAAGATCGTGGGCTGGCGCAACCAGCCCGGCATGCTCGGCCTGCGCTGGGCGCTGCTGTCGGCCGCGGAACAGAAGTGGCTCGACGACGGGCTGCTCGACTGGGTGTGGCCGGCCGCCGAGAAGGAAGGCATCCCGGTCTCGACCATGGGCGGCATCTTCCCCGACAAGTTCCGCGCCATCGCCGAGCGGCATCCCCACCTGAAGATGATGGTGGACCATTGCGGCCTCAACCGTCACGGCCAGGACGAGGAAGCCTTCATCCATATCGACAAGCTGGTGGCGCTGGCGAAACTCCCCAACGTCGCGGTGAAGGCGACCGGCGCGCCGCACTACTCGACCAAGGGCTACCCGTTCCGCAACATCCAGGACGGGCTGCACCGCATCTACGACGCCTTCGGGCCCAAGCGCTTCTTCTGGGGCACCGACATCACCCGCATGCAGTGCACCTACCGCCAGTGCGTGACGTTCTTCACCGAGGAGCTGCCGTGGCTGAAGGGCCGCGACCTCGAGGATGTGATGGGGCGCGGCCTGTGCGACTGGCTCGGCTGGAAATTCAAGTTCGACTAGTCACTTTTTTGGCAGGATCTGGCCGCGGATCTCGCCGTCGGGGTACTTCTCCGTCAGCACGTTGACGTACCAGAGGCCCGCCAGCACCTCGGCAGCCTGGTCGGCCGTGAGCGTGACGCCGTCGCTGATGGTCGAACGGTCGGCATAGAACGGCACGTTGATCGGCGCGACCTGCTGGGCGTTCTGGCCGGCCGGCGCCGGCCCGTGCAGGTAGGCCATCGTCACCGGACCGCTGAGCTTCACCAGGTTCAGGCGATATTCCAGCACCTTGGTCGCGGGCGTGTAGACAGCTGAGAAGTAGCCCGATCCCTTGCTGTCGGTCGGCGGCACCTCGTAGCCGCCGTAGAGATCGGCGCGCAGGTTGGTCCTCGGGAAGTTCGGCTCGCCCATGTAGAACGAGCAGCCGGCAGCGAGAAACGCGAAGCACAGGGTGAGGATGCGGCGCATGGGCCCTCAGACTATCACGCCTTGTGGTGAACGGGCGTGCGTCCGTAGACCGGCGTCGGCAGCCCCTCCAGCCGCGCCTTGAGCTGCAGCGACAGGAAGATCGAGTAGAAGCGCGACTGCATCAGGTTGCCGCCGTGGAACCAGAGATTGTCCTGCACCGTAGGCTTCCACATGTTGCGCAGCTCGCCTTCCCACGGGCCGGGGTCCTTGGCGGTGCCGGAGCCCAGGCCCCAGCACTTGCCCACCTTGTCGGCGACCTCGGGCGAGATCAGCTCCGCCGCCCACTGGTTCATCGAGCCGTAGCCCGTCGCATAGACGACGAGGTCAGCCTTCAGCGCGCTGCCGTCGTCGAGCACGACCGAATCCTCGGTGAGGCGCACGACCTCGACGCCTGACTTCAGCTTGATGCTGCCGTCGGCAATCAGCTCGGAGGCGCCGACCTCGATGTAGTAGCCGGAGCCGCGGCGGAGATACATCGGCCAGATGCCGGTCCCGTCTTCGCCGAAGGTGAGCTTGAAGCCGGCCTTCTCCAGCCGCGCGTAGAAGTCGGCGTCTTCGCCGCGGACCCGCTCGACCATCGGCTGGGTCGCGGCCGGTACCGCACCGTAGGGCATCGACGCCATGGTGAGATCGGCGATGTCGGTCGTGATGCCGGCGGCAACCGCATCCTCCGAATAAAGCGGACGGTTGCGGGCGAGTGTCTCGGCACGCATCACGAGCGTGGGCGAGCGCTGCAGCATCGTTACGTCGGCACCGTGCTCCCACAGGTCGGCTGCGATGTCGTGCGCGGAGTTGTTCGAACCCACGACGACGCAGCTTTTGCCTTTCCAGCCCTCGCCGCCCTTGTGGTGGCTCGAATGATGCTGCGTGCCGCGGAACTTGTCGGCGCCGGGAAAGGTCGGGATCTCGGGGAAGCCCGACATGCCGGTGGCGATGACGACGTGCTTCGGCTTCAGGGTGACATCGGTGCCGGCGCGATCGACCACGACGGTCCATTCGCCCTTCGCCTCGTCGAACGACGCCTTGCGGCATTTCGCGTTCGACCAGTAATCGAGCTCCATGATCTTCGTGTAGGACTCGAGCCAGTCGCCCATCTTGTCCTTGGGTGTGTAGATCGGCCAATGATCGGGGAACGGCAGGTACGGCAGATGGTCGTACCAGACCGGATCGTGCAGGCAGAGCGACTTGTAGCGATTGCGCCAGGCATCGCCGGGCCGCGGGTTGGCGTCGACGATCAGCGCCGGGATGCCGAGACGCTTCAGCCGCGCGCCGAGACCGATGCCGCCCTGCCCGCCGCCGACCACCAGCACGAACGGCTGGCGGCCGTAGCCCAGCTCGCTCGCGTCGGCCTGTCGGCGGTCCGTCCAGGTCACGCGGTTGGGGAATGCGCCGTGCTGCGTGCCGGCATCGCGCGAGCGGCCCTTCTTCTCCTCGTGGCCCTTGAGTTCCTGCAGCGCGGTGAACAGCGCCCAGGCCTTGCCATCCGTCAGGCGGACATGGCCGGTGCCTCGCCCGACCGCGGTCTCGAAGGCGAACCAGCCGTCGCGGTCCGAGGGCTTGAACGAGTCTGGCCGCACATCGCCGAGACGGGCCTTGAGCATGTCAGCAATCGCAGAGCGGCTTTCGAAGGTGACGATGTTCCAGGTGAAGGCGACGAGGTCGCGCCAGTAGCACTTGTCGGCGAACAACGCGGCCGCAGCATCGATATCGGCACGCTTCAGCGCGGACGCAAACGCGGCAAGCCACTCTTTCTCGGTCATCGTCTTCCCATTGCGACGGTACGGCGGGCGGCGCACTCTAGAAGAACAATTGGCGGAGAGGAACGCGCCATGAAGTACGACGTCATCTCGGCGGATGGGCATATCGACCTGATCTGGCTGCCGCCGGATCTCTTCACCAAGAACGCCTCCGCCGCCCTGAAGGAGCGCATGCCCTACGTCGTCGACGGGCCGAAGGGTCCGGAGTGGACGAGCATCAAGGGCGCGAAGTTCGGGCTGGTGAACGGCATGGGCTCGGCCGGCCGCGAATACGTGCCGGGCATCATCCATCGCTCCGACCGCATGGCATCGACCGGCCTCTACGAGGACGGCAAGAAGGGCATCCGCCGCCTCACCGAAGTCGACCATCGGCTGAAGGACCAGGACCGCGACGGCGTGCAGGCCGAGGTGCTGTACGGCGTGCTGGGGTCGAGCGGTCGTCTCAACGACCCGG
>SCVT01000285.1 GCA_004296815.1 Reyranella sp.
CAGCGCGAGGGCTGGCCGCGTGCGGCGTCGCGCATCTACCGGCGCGTCTGGCAGCTCTACGTCGCCCATATCCTGCTGTTCGTCGCCTTCTCGGCGCAGATCGCCTGGGTCTCGATCGCGCGCGACACGCCTTCGCTGATCGAGGAGATGGAGCTTCTGGGCCTCGGCGAGAATCCCTACCGCGCGATCCTCGAGGCGGCGCTGCTCAAGTTCCGGCCGGTCAACCTCGACGTGCTGCCGCTCTACATCGTGCTGCTGGCGGTCTTTCCCTTCGTGCTTCCCCTGGTGGTGCGCTGGCCGTTCTGGGTGATCGCGGTGTCGCTCGCCCTCTATGCCGCGACCTGCCGCTTCAACTGGAGCATGGCCGCCTATCCCGAGGGCAAGGTCTGGTACTTCAACCCGATGGCCTGGCAGGTCGTATTCCATGTCGGCGCGGCCTGCGCTGTGCTGGGCGACCGGCTCTCCTGGCTCGATCGCTTCCGCCTGCCGCTCACGGTTTTGGCCATTCTTTTCCTGTTGTTCTCGGCCTTCATCGCGCTGTCCTGGCACTACAACCCGCTGGAGCGTCTGGTGCCGCACTGGGTTTCCCGCCAGATCTATCCGATCGACAAGACCAACATCGATATCCTGAGATTCCTGCATTTTCTGGCGGTCGCCTGGATGGTCCGGCTGCTCGTGCCGATCGACGCCCCGGCGCTGAAATGGCGCATCTGGCAGCCACTTCGCAGATGCGGCGAAGCCTCCCTGCTTATATTCTGCATCGGCACCTTCCTGGCGCTGAGCGGGCAGGTCGTCGTCAGTCACTACGAAGATTCGATCTTGTCGCAGATTGTCGTGAGCATCGCGGGCATCGCGATCATGTGCACCGCCGCCTACATCGCCGCCTGGTTCAAGGACGGTGGTCCGCCGACGCCTGCCACGACGCCGCGGCAGG
Source organism: Reyranella sp. (assembly GCA_004296815.1). Lineage (GTDB taxonomy): Bacteria > Pseudomonadota > Alphaproteobacteria > Reyranellales > Reyranellaceae > Reyranella. Next base: position 935 of record SCVT01000285.1, read on the forward strand.
CGAGGGTCGCGGCATGAGGCGCGGGCTGGCGGCTCTCCTGCTCGGCATCGCGCTTTGCCTGCCGCAGCTCGCGCAGGCCCAGTCGATGACGCTCTGCCGTGCCAAGTCCGAGATGCTCGAGCTCGGCTCGACGCTGCCCGTCGCACGCAAGGCGATGGCGGAGCAGAAGCGGCTGCGCATCCTGGCGCTCGGATCCTCGTCGACCGCGGGCTACGGCGTCTCCAATCCGGCCTTCGCCTATCCGATGCAGCTCCGCATCGGGCTGGAGAAGGCGCTGCCCGGCATCGACATCGACGTCTTCAATCGCGGGATCGGCGGCCAGGACGTCGAGGAGATGACGGCGCGGATGCGCAGCGAGATGCAGTCCAACCCGCCGTCACTGGTGCTTTGGCAGACCGGCACCAATGCCGCGATCCGGCAGATGCCGCTCGACAAGTTCGAGCGCCGTCTGCGCGAGGGGATCGCGCTCGGCAAGTCGCTGGGCTCGGACTTCATCCTGATGAACCTCCAGTACGTGCCTGCCGTCGTGGCCGTGCCCGACAAGGAAGCCTACGAGAAGGTGATGGCCAGCGCGGCCAAGGAATATTCCGCCGGCCTGTTCCGCCGCTACGACATCATGCGCGGCTGGTACGACGACGGCATGCCCTACGCGCAGTTCGTCCAGCTCGACGGACTGCATCTCAACGATTTCGGCCAGAAGTGCATCGGCAGGCTGCTGACCCGCTCGATCGTGAGTGCGCTGACTGGTCCCTGAACGAGGAGACCCCATGCCCCGCCGCTTCGTCGACCTGTCGATCTACCTCGAGAACGACGTGATCTCCGATCCCGCACCCTTCGGGCCGAAGATCCAGTATCACAAGCACGAGGACACGGCGGGCCAGATCGCGGGCTTCTTCCCCGGGCTCAAGAAGGAAGACCTGCCCGACGGCGCCGGCTGGGCGGTCGAGAACGTCAACCTCTCGACGCACAACGGCACGCACCTCGACGCGCCGTACCACTTCCATCCGACGATGAACAAGGGCGAACGCGCCATCACCATCGACGAGGTGCCGCTCGAATGGTGCTTCCAGCCGGGTGTGAAGCTCGATTTCCGCGACAAGCCGGACGGGCACGTCATCACGGCGAAGGAGGTCGAGGCGGAGCTGAAGCGCATCGGCCACGAGCTGAAGCCGCTTGAGATCGTCGTGGTCAACACGCGCGCGGGCTCGCGCTACGGCAACGACGACTACGTGAACTCGGGCTGCGGCATGGGCTACGACGCCACGATCTACCTGTTGGAGAAAGGCGTGCGGCTCACCGGCACCGATGCCTGGAGCTGGGACGCGCCGTTCTACTTCACTGCCCAGAAGTGGGCGAAGGACCACGATCCGTCGATCATCTGGGAAGGCCACAAGGCCGGTCGCGACATCGGCTACTGCCACCTCGAGAAGCTGCACAATCTCGAGGCGCTGCCTGGCGACGGCTTCACCATCGCCTGTTTCCCGCACAAGATCCGCGGCGCTTCGGCCGGCTGGACGCGCGCCGTCGCCATCTTCGAGGAATAGATTAGGCCAGCGGCTCGGGCTCGCCAGGCGGCAGCGGCACCTCGAAGACGTTGAGCGTCATCGAGACAAGCATGTAGTAGCCACAGACACCGACCAGATCGACGACACCCTGCTCGCCGAAGGCATCGACAGCGCGCTTGTAGTTCGACTGGGCGACGCGGTTGGTGTCGAGATACTCCGTCACGAAGTCGTAGACGACCTTCTCGACGTCGCGCTTGAAGGGCGGCGTGGCGCGCACGCGGATCGCCTCGACGATATCCGCCGAGAGGCCAGCTTCCTTGGCCAGCCGCGCGTGGGCGTAGAACTCGAACTGCGCCTTGAAATGGCGGCCGATCAGGCAGATCGCCAGCTCCGAGAGGTCGCGCGGCAGGGAGTTGTTGAAGCGGCAGTATTCGCCGAGCTTCTGGGCGCGGTCAGCCAGCACGGGGCTGCGCAGCCAGGGTTCGAACGGCCCGCGCAGGCCGCCGCGCGGTCCCGAGACGATCGCGTCGGCGACCTTCTTCTGCTCGGGCGAGAGTTTGGCAAGGTCGATCGGTGCCAGGCGTGGCATGGCGTTTCCTCTGTCTGGTTGTTGTCCGAGAAGGCGAAGGCGCCGTTAGCAGGCCGAGTCGGCCACACGATTGGCGTCGGCGTTGTCGAAGATCTGGTTCACGATCCCGAGGCCGGCGATCTTGGCATCGCTCGACGGCACGCTGCAGGAGGCCGTGGCCGTCCACAGCACCTTGCCGCCGCTGGCTTCGTAGAGCGTGAGCGAGATGCGCAGGGTCGAACTGCTCGGCGCGGCCGACGACGAGCCGCGGCGGCCGATGTCGATCGGGTTGGACGGCAGGGCGAGTCGCGGATTGGCGCCGGTCTCGACCTGGGGCCCCGGATCGAGCCAGCCATCGCTGCGCGTGCCGGCGGAGAAATCGAAGTAGCTCACGTCCATGCGCATGATGTTGCCACCACTGAACCCGACCTCGTTGCCACGCTGCGACAGGCGGACCATGACCTGGCGCCGGAGCTCGCGCGAGAGATGCGTGTCGGAGGTGAGCTGGACCGCGATCTTGACCTTCGGGATCTTCTGGTAGGCCCTGATCTCCATCTGGCCGAGCTTCGGGCCGGAGCCGATCGAGCCGTAGCCCTGGGCGAAGACAGGTTCGGCCAGTCCGAACGTCGCAAGGGCGGCGAGCGCGACGAGTGTGGCGGCGATGCGCATGACTACTCTCCCAAATCCCCTTACGCCGCTGCGAGCCTGCTCCAGCCGGGTGTGCTCCGGTCGAGCATGCGCTTCAGCGATTCGAAATGCAGGAAGGCCTGCTGGGCCTCGCCCGCGATCTGCCTGGCCGTGTGCTCGGCCATCGCGTCGTCGATATTGTGCAGTGGCCGGCCGGTCTGCATGGCCAGCACCTGCACCATCGCGGCGCGCTCGAGGTAATAGAGATCGTCGTAGGTCTGGGCAACGGTCGGGCCCGAGACGATGATCCCGTGGTTGCGCAGGAACAGGATGTCCTTGTCGCCCATGGCGCGGCACATCCGCTCGCCCTCGTCGTTGCTGAGCGCCACGCCGCCGTACTTCTCGTCGTAGGCGATGCGGCCCCAGTAGCGGAAGGCATTCTGGGTGCACATCTCGATCTTGC
>SCVT01000286.1 GCA_004296815.1 Reyranella sp.
TCCTGCTCGGCGTCCTCACGGCGCTGGGCTACTGGTGGCTCTACCCGGTCCTGTGGCTGCTGCCGCTCGCCACCTGGTACCAGCTCGTGAGCCGCATCCGGAACATCGCCGAGCACGCCGTCGTGCCCGACAACGACGATCCCCTGCGCAACACCCGCACCACCTATGCCAATCCCCTGATGCGGCTGCTGGTGGCGCCCTATTGGGTGAACTACCACCTGGAGCATCATCTCTTCATGTTCGTGCCCTGCTGGCGGCTGCCGGCCGCGCATCGCGCCATGATCGATGCCGGCCGCCGGCACGACATGGAGCTGAAGCCGGGCTACCTCGCCGTGCTCAGGGCGGCGACGTCAGGCAGCGGCGGCGGCCGCGCGACTGCGCAGGCGATGCAACACATTTGATGCATATTTAGTCGACGCTCGCCCGGCACCGTTGGTAATATCCCTCCTGCTATCTGCTTATCGGGGGAGAAGGGTGCAATGCTGAAGAAATTGTTCGCCGTCGTGGCGTTCGCGTTCCTGCTTGGAGCTTGCGACGAGCCGCAGCAGGCGGCGGCACCGCCGCCTCCGCCGCCGGTCAAGAACTTCCTGGTGTTCTTCGACTTCGACAAGTCGTCGCTGACGCCGCGGGCTCTCGACATCGTCAAGGAAGCCGCCAACACCGCCAAGGCGGGCGGCAATGCGCGGCTCACCTGCACCGGCCACACCGACACGTCGGGTCCGGCCAACTACAACATGGCGCTCTCGCTGCGCCGTGCCGCTTCGGTCAAGACCGCGCTGGTCCGCCAGGGCGTGCCGGCCGACCAGATCACCGTGATCGGCCGCGGCGAGACCGCGCTCCTCGTGCCGACCAAGGACGGCGTGCGCGAGCCGCAGAACCGCCGCGTCGAGATCGTGATCCAGTAACGAACGGCCTCACGGCCAAAAGAAAAGGCGGTCCCGCGGGACCGCCTTTTTGTTTGTCGCTTGCCGGACCGCTTACTGGGCGGGGCAGGCGTAGATGTTCATCTCCGGGCCGAGATCGTACGGCGGCGGCACCTGGTCGAGGGCGGTGACCTTGGGGTCCATCGCCCAGTCGAAGGCACGCTTGCCACGGGCGCAGAAGTCCTTGTCGGTCGGCGCGCGCTGGGCGGTGCGGTTGGCGATCTCGGTCACGAACTGGTCGACGTTGAAACGCTTGCGGGCTGCGACCTGCGCCAGGCTGCGCGAGTTGGTGGCGAACTCCGGCCGGAACTTGCCGACGAAGTCGGCATAGACCGTCTCGTAGGCGCGGCGGCCGCCGGCGCCCTGGCACTGCAGGGTCACGACCTGCAGCTCCTGCTGGACCATGCGGGCGCGCACGATGGCGAGGTCGGCGGCGTTGTAGCAGATCGCCCGGATGTTGCCGGCGGCGGGCGGCGGCGGAACCGGCGCCTGGTAGTCCGGGGCGGCGGCCTTCGACACCGGCGCCGTCGGTTTGGCCTGGCCGAGCGTACAGGCACCCAAAGCGAGCAGCCCCGTCGTCACCAAAGCCGCCTGCATAATTCTCTTGATCATCCGTACACTCCCAACGCGTTGGCCGGAAACCGCCAGCGGGTACAACAGATAGAGGCGCGATTCAAACGCAATTACCGCGCATGGCCCACGAAGGCACGAAAACCCCGGTAATTCACTGTAAAGCCTTCGTGAGGGCGCGGTCGAAGATCTCGAGGCCCTGATCTATTTCCGCCTCATTTGTGGTGAGCGGTGGCGCGATGCGGAATATGCCGAAGCCGCCGCGCACGGTGCTGGTCATCATGCCGAGCTCCAGGCAGGTGCGCGCGACCTTCAGGGCGAGCTCCGGATCGGGCGTGCGCGAGCGCCGGTCCTTCACCAGGTCGAGCCCGAGCAGCAGCCCGCGGCCACGCACGTCGCCGATGCACTCGTGGCGCTGCTGCAGGCTCAGCAGGCCGTCCTTGAGCCGCCGGCCGAGCAGGGCGGCGCGCTCGG
>SCVT01000028.1 GCA_004296815.1 Reyranella sp.
TGGGGGGCATGGCCTCGGCATGCAGGGGATGCGGCTTGGGCAGGCGGTCGTGGTCGACCTTGCCGCTGGTGTTGAGCGGGAACTCGTCGAGCACGACAACGCGCGAGGGCCGCATGTGCGGCGGCAGCGTGCGCAGGAGCCCGTTGCGCGCCTCGGAGGCCAGCATCGAGCGGTCGTTGTTGGCGGCGGCGCCCTTGATGTAGGCGGTGAGGACGTGTCCGTCGTCGGTCTTGCTCGCGGTGACGACGGCGTCGGCGATGCTGCCGCTGCGCCGCAGCGTCTCCTCGATCTCGCCGAGCTCGACCCGCTTGCCGTCGATCTTCACCTGGCGGTCGCGGCGGCCGATGAAGTCGAGCGCGCCGTCGGGGCGACGCCGCGCGAGGTCGCCGGTCCGGTAGAGCGTGGCGCCGGGATGGAAGGGATCGGGCACGAACATCGCGGCCGAGCGGGCGGCGTCGCCGAGATAGCCCGAGGCGAGGCCGAGGCCGCCGGTGTAGAGCATGCCGATCTCGCCGTCGGGCACCGGCTTCATCTCGTCGTCGAGCAGGCGCACGTAGGTGCCGTGGATCGGCGTGCCGATCGGGACCGGCCCGTCACCCCAGCCGGCCTTCGGGATGCGGTAGCAGCAGGTGAAGGTCGTGTTCTCGGTCGGGCCGTAGCCGTTGATGAGCTGGCAGTTGGGCAGCGAGGCGCGGGCGCGCAGCACGTGGGTGGGCGACAGCACGTCGCCGCCGGCCAGGATCTGGCGCACGCCCTGCAGCGCCTCGAGCTGGTGCTCGACAAGCAGATGGAACAGCCCGGCGGTGAACCACGCCGTGGTAACGCCGTGGCGGCGGATCGCGTCGGCGATCTGCTGCAGCGAGGCGCGATCCTCCTCGACGACGACGCCCAGCGCGCCGTGCAGCAGCGTGCCCCAGATCTCGAAGGTGCTGGCGTCGAACACCAGCGGCGCGGCGTGCAGGAACACCTCGTCGGCAGCGAAGCGCGTGTAAGTCTGGTCCGTCACGAGGCGGACCACGGCGCGATGCGGCACCGCTACGCCCTTGGGCCGGCCGGTCGAGCCCGACGTGTACATCACGTAGGCGATGTCCTGGGGCCGGCAGATGTCTTCCAGTGCCGATCCGTCCTCGCTCTCGCTGGCCGCGAGCGCCGCATCGAGATCGAGTACGCGGCCCGGCAGGTCGCCGGCATCGGGGCCGCCGGTGAGCGTCAGACGGGCGCCGCAATCGCGCAGCACCCATTCCTGGTAGTCGGCAGGCGCGGCGGGATCGAGCGGCGCGTAGGCCGCGCCGAGCTTGAGCGTCGCGAGCATGGCGACGATCGAGCCGACGGAACGGCCGGCATGCAGCGCGATGAGATCTCCGGGCCCGACGCCCTGGCGGTGCAGATGGCGCGCGAGTCTGTTCGAACGCCGATCGAGATCGGCGTAGGTCAGCGCCTGGCTACGCTGGACGATGGCGATAGATGAGGCCGCGGCTAGAGCGCTCGCGGCAAATCTTTCGGTGATCGTCCTGCCAGTGGCCTCGAAGTCGAACTCGCCGCCGCCGCACCCAGCGGACGTTGCAGCGCCGGGGTGTAACCCAGCCATGTCCCTTGCACCCTACCCACGTTGAAACACCCGCGGTTTGGCGCATCGGAGCCCACCCGATACCCACGGCGGCGGTCCTACCCCGGACCGCCTCGTCTCGCACGGGACGATAGCAAAGTTCTGCGGCAGGTCAATAATTTCACCTTGGATGCGACAAGGGATGGGTCCGCTTTTTTGTAACAATGACGGCCGCTTGCCGAGCATCATGAACAATCCGCAATTGAGAACTACTCGCATTTCTCTTAACGGGCTGCAACTCGGCCTGAAGGGCGTGCGCATCGTCGAGGCGCTGACGGTCGGCTCGGTGACGGGAATCGTCGCCACTACCCTGTCGTTCTTCGTCGTGAACCGGCTGCTGCCGCCCGGTGCCACGTTCGCAGATACCAACGCGCGGTGCCGGAGGTCTGCACCTTCCATCTCGCGAGCAGCCTGGCGCTTCGCCCGCATCGGCGCTTGCAGTGCAAGCACTCGCTCGCGGCAAGGTGAGTTGCAGGTTCAGCAGGTTCTGGTACGATTTCTCCATAGGCTGGCGCCGTTCGCGCCGGCCTTTTTGTTTGGACTACTGTTACTTGGACCTTTGGCCGTCATTTCTTGACGGGGCCATTGCATGGGCACGACCCGTCCGCGCACGCCGCGGGTACGACACAGAGCGAAGTGTGTGGGTGTAGCCGCCGCGCGACGAGCGCGGATGTCCCAAGAAGACGATCCGGAGCGAAAACCATCCGGAACTGTCACAAGGTTTGTCACAACAATTGTCTCAATCAGGTGTGACAAATGACCGGGCGAAAGGCCCGTATCTGCTGGTCTTTATGCCTGTCATTTTCGTCGGAAGCACCGGTCAAGACCGGCGCGTCATGTTGCCGGTTCCCCGGCGTGCGGGGAGCGGAAATCGATCGCAGGAACTTGTACCGCAACCGGCGCGGCGATCGTCGGTCAGTCCGGCGTGACGCCGAAGCGGCGCTGCCAGAAATCGCGGGAGCGCTTCTCGCCGATGTCGCAGCCGAGCTCGTACTCGGGCCGCACGTAGCGGGTGTAGTCCTCCTCCTCGCGGGCCTGTCGGCGGCCGTTGCTCTGGGCGAGGTGGACGCCGTGACGCTCGACGCCGAGCTCGCCGATGTCGAAATCGTTCAGCGGTCCCCAATCGTTGGGCAACACGTTGGCGACCTCCTGCAGCAGCTTCTTCCGTACCGCCCGCGGGAAGTCCTCGAAGTCCTGCGCGACCTCGACGAAGGAGCGCGGGCCGCCGATGACGCAGTGCAGGTAGTATTTGTCGAGGTCGGTCTCGCTCGGGAAGCCGAACGGGTTGGGCCGGTCGTTCATGATCGGCAGGCCGTTGATGATGATGCGCTCCTTCAGCGCATCGTGGCGAATGTCGGTGACGAGTCCGCCGTCGTTGTTCGAGCCGTCACCCGAGATGTCGAGCACCTTGCGGTCGGCGTCGTAGGGCATGCGGCGGTACATCGGGATGGCGTAGCGGATGGCGCCGCTGATCGAGGTGCGGCGCGCGATCGAGATCGGGGCGTTCTCGAGCCGTCGGGTGAAGGCCTCGATTGCCGCCTCGGAGTCGAGCAGCGTCCAGTCGACCAGCAGTTTCTGCACCCAGGCGTCGGACCATTCGAAGTAGGCGACGGCGATGCGGCCATGGTTGCCGCCCAGGATCGCCTTGACGATGACCTTGTCGCGGAAGGCCTCGACATAGCCCTGCCGCTGGAGCTTCGCTTCCTCGGGATCGACGCTGCCGGAGATGTCGACGGCCAGGATCAGCGCGAGGTCGATCTCCTTGCGATCCTGCGCCGCTACAGGCAGGGCGAGGAGAAGTACGGCGAGCAGACCAAGCAGACGACCATGCACAAGGGCCACGGCGACCTCCGCAAACGGGTACGCACAGCGAGGCAAGAACCATACCGCTCCCCGGAAGCCGCTGTCAGCCACGCACTGGACGCCGGACGGGCGCGGTCGCTAGCCTCTGTGGAAAGAAGCGAGGGAGGACGCCCATGGATCTGGCGCTGAGCAAGAAGGACGAGGCGTTCCGCGATGAGGTCCGCCGCTTCCTCGACGAGAATCTGAGCGAGGATTTGCGCGAGGCCGGCCGCAAGACCGGCGGCGTCTTTGCCGACTTCTCAGCCGGCGTGCGCTGGCACAAGGTGCTGGCGAAGAAGGGCTGGTCGGCGCCGACCTGGCCGAAGGAGCATGGCGGCACCGGTTGGAACGCGACCGAGCGCTACATCTTCGCCCGCGAATGCACCGCCGCCGACGCGCCGCGCATCTTCTCGATGGGGCTCCGCATGGTCGGCCCCGTGATCATGAAGTTCGGCACGCCGGAGCAGAAGGCCAAGTACCTGCCGCGAATCGTGGCGGGCGACATCGTGTTCTGCCAGGGCTACTCCGAGCCGGGCTCCGGCTCGGACCTTGCCAGCCTCAAGACGAAGGCCGAGCGCGACGGCGACGACTACGTCATCAACGGCACGAAGATCTGGACCACCGGCGCGCATGTCGCCGATCACATGTTCTGCCTGGTGCGGACCGCCACCGAGGGCAAGCCGCAGGACGGCATCTCCTTCGTGCTGATCGATTCGATGAAGACGCCGGGCCTTTCCGTGGCGCCGATCCTGACGCTCGCGGGCGACCACGAGGTCAACCAGGTCTTCTTCGACAATGTGCGGACGCCCATCGCCAACCGCATCGGGCCGGAGAATGCCGGCTGGACGGTGGCGAAGTATCTCCTCGAATTCGAGCGCGGCGGCGAGGGCTACACGCCCAACCTCTATGCCCGCATCGAGGATGTGAAGCGCGTCGCGCGCGAGGAGGCGGCCGACGGCTCGGGCAAGCTGATGGCCGATCGCGGCTTCGCCGAGCGGCTCGCGGAGACCGAGATGGAGATCCAGGCGCTCGAGATGATCGAGATGCAGGTGCTCTCCGATCTCAGCAAGGGCCGCAATCCCGGGGCGATCTCCTCGGCGATGAAGATCCGCGGCAGCGAGACCCTGCAGAAGCTCGACCATCTCGGCGTCGAGGCGCTGGCCTGGTACGCCGCGCCCTTCGAGCCGGAGGCGCGCGAGCTCGGCCACAACGAACCCACCGTGACGCCCGAGGCCGGCATCACCGCCATGCCGCTCTATCTCAACAACCGTGCGTCGACGATCTACGCCGGCTCCAACGAGATCCAGCGCAACATCATCGCCAAGGCAGTCCTCGGCCTGTGAGCATGTACACGCTGCACGGCATCAACCCGTCGCCCTATTCGGTGAAGATGCGCGCGCTGATGCGATACCGCCGCCTGCCGTTCGTCTGGGAGGGCGTGGGCCAGCCGCGCGACGTTGCGGTCGCTGCCGGCCTGCCGCCGGTGATCCCGGTGCTGCGCTTCCCCGACGGGCGGCTGATGAACGACTCGACGCCGCTCGCCTATGCGCTCGAGCGCGAGCATCCGGGTGTCCGCTCGGTCATCCCCGACGATCCCGCGCTCGCCTTCGTCAGCGACCTGCTGGAGGATTTCGGCGACGAGTGGGTCACGAAGATGATGTTCCACTATCGCTGGTACTACCAGGCCGACCGCGACTTCGCGCAGGCCTGGGTCGTGACCTCCCGCGATCCCGTGATGGAAGAGGGTGCGCGCCGCGCCATGATGCAGGCGTTCAACGACCGCCAGGTCGGGCGCATGGCGCTGGTCGGCTGCACCGAGCAGAACCGGCCGGTGATCGAGGAGAGCTACCGCTTTGTTCTGGGCACGCTCGATCGCCACCTGCGGACGTTGCCGTTTCTCCTCGGCACGCGGCCGTCGCTCGGCGACTTCGGCCTCTACGGCCAGCTCCAGATCCTCTCGGTCGATCCGACGCCCGCCGCCGAGATGCGGGAGCGCGCGACCGACGTCTTCTGCTGGCTGATGCGCCTCGACGATGCCTCGGGCGTCGAGGGGGCGTGGATCGATCCGGCGGCGCCGCTGCCGGTCGGCGTCGTCGAGCTGCTGCGCCACGCCGCGGCGACCTATCTGCCGTTCCTCGCCGCCAACCTCGCGGCCCTGCAGGACGGGCGCGAGACGTTCGAGGTCGCGCTGCTGGGCCGGCCGTTCGCGCAGGGCCCGTTCCGCTACCAGGGCAAATGCTTCGACGCGCTGCGCAAGAAGTTCGCCGCGCTGCCGGACGGTGCTCGTCGCAAGCTCGCGCCAGTGCTCGAGGAGACTGGCTGCCTCGCCTACTTGTAAGGCCGCAATAGACACCACATCTGTAGGGCTATGACCGACCCCTATACTGTCCTGGGCGTGCCGAGGACCGCCTCCGAGGACGACATCCGCAAGGCGTTCCGCAAACTCGCCAAGAAGCACCATCCAGACCTCAACCCCGGCGACAAGGCGGCCGAGGCGAAGTTCAAGGAAATCGCGCAGGCCAACGACCTGCTGTCCGATCCCGATAAGCGCCGCCGCTTCGACGCGGGAGAGATCGACGCTTCAGGGCAGGAGATGCCGCCGCGCGGCTTTTACCGCGACCAGACAGGTCCTGGATTCGGTGGGGGCAAGTACGAGCGCGCGGGCGCACACGAGTCCTTCGTCGACATGGGCGGCATCTTCTCCGAGATGTTCGGCGAGCGCCGCGGCTTCAGCGGCGGCGGTGCCGGCTTCGACATGGGCGGCATGCCGGTCACCTATTCGCTGCGCGTGCCGTTCCTCGTGGCGGCGCGCGGCGGCAAGCAGCGCGTCACGCTGCCCGACGGCAAGACGCTCGACATCGACGTGCCCGAGGGCATGGGCGACGGCCAGACCTTGCGGCTGAAAGGCCAGGGTATGCCGGGCACGCAGGGACGCCCGGCAGGTGATGCCTATGTCGAGATCCACGTCGAGCCGCACGCCTTCTTCGAGGCGCGCGACAACGACATCCACGTCGAGCTGCCCGTGACCGTCACCGAGGCCGCATTGGGCGGCAAGGTGCGCGTACCGACGGTCGGCGGTCCGGTGATGCTCAATGTGCCGGCGGGCTCCAACACCGGCGCGTCGCTCAGGCTCAAGGGCCGCGGCCTGCTCGACCGCAAGTCGGGCCAGCGCGGCGACCAGTATGTGAAGCTCAAGGTCGTGCTGCCCGAGCAGCCCGACGACAAGCTGAAGGAGTTCCTCGAGGGCTGGGAGGCAGGTCGCGCCTACGATCCGCGCAAGGGGATGGAGCAGTTCACATGACGACACTCGACGAGCTGCTGCGCACACACCGCCGACTCACGACCGTGCACGTCGAGCGCTGGGTCGCGCGCGGCCTGCTGCGGCCGGCCGGCACGGTGGAGACCTGGAGCTTCGAGCAGGTCGACGTCGCGCGCGCGCGGCTGCTTGCCGAGCTTGGCGACGAGCTGGGCTTCGACGAGGACTCCGTGGAAACGGTCGTGGACCTGGTCGATCAGGTTCACACGCTGCGCCGCCAGCTCGATCTGCTGGGCCATGCCATCGCCGAGCAGCCGGCCGCGACGCGCGAGGCGATCGCGGCGGCGCTCGACCGCCTGGCGCGGCGCTAGCGACTACTCCGGCTGGACGCCGGCGCGCTTCACCGCATCGCCCCAGGCGGCGCAGCCGGTGCGCATGATCTCGGTCATCTCGGCCGGTGTCGTGCCGGTCGCGAACAGGCCCATGTCGAGGAGCTTCTCCTTGCCTTCGGGCGTCTGCACGAGCTTGCGGATCTCCGCGCTCATGCGGTCGACGATCTCCTTCGGCGTGCCGGCCGGCGCCATGATGCCGTTCCAGCCGACCAGGTCAATCTTGTAGCCGAGCTCGTTGAAGGTCGGCACGTCGGGCAGCCGCGGCCAGCGCACCGTCGAGGTGACGGCGAGCGGCGTCAGCTTGCCGCCGGAGATCGCCGGCCCGGAGGCGGCGAGATCCTGGATGGTCATCGGGATATGGCCGGCCAGCGTGTCCTGGATCGCAGGCCCTGCGCCCTTGTAGGGCACGTGCGTCATGTCGAGCTTCTCGGCCTGGTTCAGCATCTCGCCCCAGATGTGCGACGACGAGCCGTTTCCGAAAGAGGCGAAGTTGACCTTGCCCTTGCGCTCCTGCGCCCAGGCGACGAACTCCTTCACCGACTTCGGCCCGAGCGTCGGCGGCACCACCATCATCAGCGGCGCCTGGCCGTGCTGCGTCACCGGCACGAAGTCCTTGAAGCCGTCGTAGGGCATCTTCTTGTAGACGTAGGGATTGATGCACATCATCGACGAGTTGACGTAGACGAACGTGTAACCGTCGGGCGTAGCGTTCTTCACGATCTCCGCGCCGACCATGCCCTGAGCGCCGGCCTTGTTCTCGACGATCACCTGCTGGCCGAGCACGCCCGAGAGCTTCTCGGCGAAGTAGCGTGAGACCACGTCGGTCTGGCCGCCCGGCGGATAGGGCGCCACGAGCTTGATCGGCTTGTTCGGCCACGCCTGGGCGAACGCATCGGTGGCGAGCAGCAGCAAGGCACCGGCGAGCGCTGCAGAGAATTTCTTGGTCATTTGTTCCTCCCGGAAGAGAGGGTAGCGCGCCTGCTAGCCGCCCGCCAACTTCCGCCACGCGGCTGCGATGGCGGCGATCGCTACGGGATCGCCGATCATCCCGAGATGCGTCTGCTCCGGCACGACCGTCACGGCGATCTTGGCGTTGAGCGGCACGAGCGTCGGCGCATAGGCCTCGGCGTTGAACAACTCGTCCTTCGCACCGACGACGATCAGCGTCGGCTCGCGGATGCGTGCCAGCGCCGGCCGCCAGTCGAGCGGCAGCTGCAGGCCGGCGGCGAGTCGATAAGAATAGACCGGCGTGCGGTTGGCGCTGGGCTGGGCGTCGGTGGCGAAGCGCACGACGGGCAGGTGCTGGAACCACGGCAGGCCGAGCCCGTCGAGGATCGAGAGCGCCACGACGCGCGGCACCGCGACGCTCGCCCAGCCGCCGGAGCCGGGCTTCGTCGTGGGCGAGTCATGGGCGATGTAGGGCGAAATCGCGAGATAGTCGTTGAACAGCGCCTGGTTGGGGCCGCTCGCGGTGCGCAGCACGAAGCCACCGCCTGAGGAGAAGCCCGCCAGAGTCTTGCGCACTTGCGGATCGGCGAGGCCTGCCGCCTTCACGAAGTCGACGAGGTCGTCGTCGAGCTGGCCCTTGTAGGATGTGTCGCCGTTCACCGTGCCCGAGCCGCCATGGCCGCGCAGGCTGATCGTGTAGACCGTGCCGCCGGCCGCCTGCAGTGCCTGCGCGAGCTTGTGCATGGTGTAGCCGGTGCCCGACGAGCCGTGCACGAGGACGATCGCGCGATCCTTGCGGCCGGGATAGAGCCGATAGGTCAGCGGCGCACCGTCGCGCGCCGTCACGCTCTGCTGTGCCGGGATCTCGGCGCGATTCCACTGCGAGATGCCGGGGATGGACTCGCCGGCCGCAAGGGCTGGAACCTGCGAGGGTGCGTTGAAGGCCACGACGGCCGTCGTGGCGCCGGCGGCGACGAAGGCGAGCACACCAAGCAGCAGCGCGACACCGGTTATGAACTTCTTCATCGCTGCAGGGCTTTCCAGACTTTGTGAGGCGTGAGCGGCATGTCGATATGCCGAACGCCGAGCGGACGCAAGGCATCGAGCACGGCATTGACGAGCGCGGCGGGGGCGCCGTTGGTCGGCAGCTCGCCGACGCCCTTGAGGCCCATGAAATTGTTGGGCGACGCGGTCGAGATCGTCTCGACCTCAAAGGAGGGCACGTCCTCGGCTCGCGGCAGCGCGTAGTCCATCAGCGTGCCGCTCAGGAGCTGGCCAGTCTCCTCGTCGTAGACGGCCTCTTCCATCATCGCGTTGCCGAGGCCGTGCACGATGCCGCCGTGCATCTGGCCGTCGAGCAGGCGCGGGTTCACCACGACGCCGCAATCGGCGACGGCCAGCAGCCGGTCGATACGCGTGGTGCCGGTCTCGGCGTCGACCTCGACCTCGCAGACCATGACGCCAGTGGGAAAGGACTCGATCTTGTCGGCGAACACGGCATCACCGTCGAATGGCTTCCACGCCGCCAGCTCGAACAGGCCGACCCGACGGTCGGTGCCCACGATCTCGAAACTGCCGTCGCGATAGACGATGTCGGCCGGCGCCGTCTCCAGCCGCTCGGCGGCGAGATCGCGGCCACGCTGGATCAGCACGTCGGCGGCGCGCTTCAGCGTCGTGCCGCTGATGATCGTGGAGGAGGAGCCGCCGGTGCCGCCGCCGCGCGGGATCGATCGGGTGTCGCCCTGCCGGACCTCGATGCGATCGACCGGCACGTCGAGCGCGTCAGACAGCATCTGCGCGAACACGGTCTCATGGCCCTGGCCCTGGCTCTGCGTGCCGACCCTCGCCACCAGGCCATCGGCCGAGGCCTGCACGATGACATGCTCGTCAGCGATGCCGCCGGTCCCGTGGAGATGGCAGGAGAAGCCGAGACCGCGCCGCTTGCCCGCAGCCTCGCTCGCCGCGCGCCGCGCCGCGAAGCCGGTCTCGTCCGCTTCCTTCAGCGCGATCTCGAAAAGACGAACGCAATCGGCAGCATCGTAGGTGTAGCCGCTCGCCGCCGCGTAGGGCATCTCGTCGGCCCGCAGCAGGTTGAGCCTGCGCAACTCGACCGGCGTGCGGCCCGTCTCTTGCGCAGCGAGATCGACCAGTCGCTCGAGCAGCAGCAATGTCTCGGGCTTGCCGGCACCGCGGATCGCGTCGACCGGCACGGTGTTGGAGAAGGCGCAGTCGAAGTCGATTCGGATTGTGGGAATCCGGTAGAGGCCTGAGATCACCTTGGCGAGGCCGGTCGTGGGAATGGTCGGCGCGAACATCGAGACGTAGGCGCCGTAATTCGCCTGCGCCCTGACCCGTAGGCCGATGAAGCGGCCGTCGGCATCGAGCGCCAGGTCGGCGCTGGCCGAGAGGTCGCGGGCATGGCTGTCGGAGAGCGAATGGTCGCCGCGCTCGCAGACCCAGCGTAGGCCGCGCTTGAGCTTGCGGGTCGCCCAGGCGATCAGGGTCGATTCCGCGGAGATCGGATATTTCGGTCCGAAGCCGCCGCCGACATCCTCGGTGATGAGCCGCAGCTTGTCCTTCGGCACATTCAGCACGCGCTCGCACATCAGGCGGTGCGGGATCTGCACGCCTTGGGATGAGAGCGTGACAGTGACGAGGTCATCGGCCAGGTCATATGCTGACCACGCCGCGCGCGTCTCCATGTAGTGCACGACCTGGCGCGGCGAGCGGATGGAAAGGGTCGAGACGTGGGCGGCGCGCGCGAAGGCTGCATCGGTCGCAGCGCGATCGCCCTTGCCCCAGCGGCACATCAGGTTGCCGGGCACGTCGTCGTGGACCAGCGGCGCGCCCGGCGCCAAGGCCTGCGCCGCGGTGACGACGGCGGGCAACTCTTCGTAGTCGATGACGAGTGCTTCCGCCGCGTCCCGCGCCTGGTCGAGCGTGTCGGCGATCACCATCGCGACGATGTCGCCAACATGGCGCACCTTGCCCGGCGGCATCGGCAGGTGCTGTGGCTCGCGGTGCCGGTTGCCGGCCTCGTCCTTGATTTCGCTGACCGCCGGCAGGTGGCCGACCCTGTCGGCGACGAGGTCGCTTGCCGTGTAGACCGCCTCAACACCTGGCGAGGCGAGGGCCGCCGCGGCGTCGATGCCGGCGAGGCGCGCATGGGCATGCGGCGAGCGCACGAACAGGACGGCGAGCGTGCCGGCGGGTGCCGTATCGTCGGTGTAGCGACCGCGGCCGGTCAGGAAACGCTGGTCCTCCCGGCGGGCGATCGACTGGCCGAGCTTGGCGGGCGCGTTCATCCGGCCTCAGGCCGCCAGCGAGTCGCTGATCACCTTCA